>CAZMJQ010000388.1:0-2919 GCA_964566475.1 uncultured Propylenella sp.
CATCGCGCTGCTCGCCGAGCGCCGTGGTGCTGGACACGCGTTCGGCGGTCTCGTCGGCCATGGTCAGACCTTCTCCACGTCGGGGCGACCGAGCAGGCCGGACGGCAGGAAGATCAGCACGATGGCGAGGATCGAGAACGCTGCCACGTCCTTGTATTCGACCGTGAAGTAGCCCGACCAGAACGTCTCGATCAGGCCGATCAGCAGTCCCCCGAGCATGGCGCCGGGAAGCGAGCCGATGCCGCCGAGGACCGCCGCGGTGAAGGCTTTCACGCCCGCCAGGAAGCCGATGTAGAAGTCGATCACGCCGTAATAGAGAACGAACATGAGCCCCGCGACGGAGGCGAGCGCCGCTCCCATCACGAAGGTCAGCGAAATGGTGCGGTCGACGTTGACGCCGAGCAGCGCCGCCATCTTCTGGTCCTGCTCGCAGGCGCGCTGGGCCCTCCCGAGCGACGTCTTCGCGATAAGGATGGCGAAGCCTGTCATCAGCACCAGCGTCGTCGCTATGATGATGATCTGCATATAGGACAGCTGCACGATGATCTGCCCTCCCGATCCATCGGAGAGCGTGAAGCCGCCTCTGACCACCGGCTGCAGCGGCTTCACCCGGGCGCCCTGGGAAACCTGCACGAAATTCTGCAGCACGATCGACATGCCGATGGCGGTGATAAGCGGCGCGAGGCGGAACGAGCCGCGGAGCGGCCGGTAGGCGAGGCGCTCCACCGTCCAGCCCCAGACCGCTGTGAAGGCCATGGCCACGACCAGCACGATGAAGAGCGCCAGGAGCATGAAGGCGAGCCCCGCCGAGGCGGTGAGGCCGAGCGCCAGGATCATCATCAGCGCGATGAAGGCGCCCACCATGAAGATGTCGCCATGCGCGAAGTTGATCATGCCGATGATGCCGTAGACCATCGTATATCCGATGGCGATCAGGCCGTAAATCGATCCCAGCGTCAGCCCGTTGATGAGCTGCTGGAGAAAATACTCCATTCGCCTCTGTCCCCCGGCAGGTAGCGTCCCGCTCTCAATTGCTGCGACCGGTTACCCTGTTGCAGGTTGCGCAGGCTACCCCGGCCTCACGTTCCGCACAACTGGCTGAAATTGCGGCAAGATGCCTGACGCGAACGCGTTGCGAGCGATGAAAGCACTGTGCCGGCATGGAAGCGCCGTCTTGCGTCCGCACCGGCGCGGACGTGGATCGCGCCGTTCGCGGCTAAGCTCTCCCCATCTCCTTGAAGACCGCCGCCGCCTCCTTGAAGGCGTGGTTGGCGACCGGCACGCCGCAATAGATCGCCGCCTGCAGGATCACTTCCTTGATCTCGGCCTCGCTCAGCCCGTTGTTGAAGGCGGCGCGCGTGTGCATGCGGAACTCGTCCCAGTGGCCGAGGGCCATCATCGCGGTCAGCACCATGCAGGAGCGTGTCCTGAGGTCGAGCCCCGGCCGCGTCCAGATCTCGCCCCATGCATAGCGCGTGATGAGGTCCTGGAATTCGCGGTTGAAGTCGGTGATGTTGGCAGTCGCGCGGTCGACATGCTCGCTGCCCAGGACCGCGCGGCGCACCGTCATGCCGCGCTCGAACGTGTCGCTCATGGCTGGCCTTCCGTCAGGAAGCGGAGGACGACGCGGTTGAACTCGTCGCGCCGCTCGATGTTGGAAAGGTGTGCCGCCGCGAGCACCGCCTTCTGGGCGCCGGGGATGCGCTCGACGATGTATTCGCCGCGCTCGGGCGTGGTGGCCGGGTCGCGCGAGCCGATGACCACGAGCGTCGGCGCTTCGATCGTGCCGAGGAAGTCGCGCATGTCCATGTCGCGGATGGCGGCGCAGCAGCCGGCATAGCCGACCGGGTCGGTCGCCAGAATCATGGCGCGGATGCGGTTCGTCTCGCCCGGGTCCGCCTGGCGGAACTCCGGGGTGAACCAGCGCTCCACGACACTCTCCGCGATCGCTTCCATGCCGCCTTCGCTGACCGACCTTATGCGGCCGTCCCAGAGGTCGCGCGGCGGCAGCCAGACGGCGGTGTTGCACTGCGCCATCCGCGTAAACCGCCGCGGGTGGTTGAGCGCCAGCCAGACGCCGGTCATGCCGCCCATGGAGAGCCCGCAGAACGCCGTCCGCTCGACTCCGAGCGCGTCGAGCAGATCGATCACGTCCTGGCCGAGCCGCTCCAGGGTGTATTCGCCGGCCGGCGCGCCGGAGCCGCCGTGGCCGCGCTGGTCGTAGCGGATGACGCGGAAGCCGTGCTCGGTCGCAGCCTCGGTCTGCCCGTCCCACATGTGGAGGTTGGTGCCGAGCGAATTGGAGAAGAGGAGCGGCGGGCCGTCCTCGCGCCCTTCCACCTCGTAGTGGATCTTCGTCCCGTCGCTCGTCGCGATCTCCGGCATCAGGCCTTCTCCATCTCGTTTCGTGCCGCGGCGAGGGCGCTGTCGATCATCGCGTCGGCGCTGCCGAGGTAGTTGCGCGGATCGAGCGCGCGGTCGATTTCTTCGGACGTGAAGTTTCCCGCGATCGCCGGCTCGCCCTTGGCCACCTCGGCAAGCGGGCGGCTGCTGGCGAGCGCAAGCTTGGACGCGGCTTCGATGCGGTGATGCGCCTCCGTGCGCCCGATCTTCGGGGCGAGCGCCATCATCAGGCTCTCCGCCAAGGGCAGGCCTAGCATGGCGTCGAGGTTGGCGCGCATGCGGGACGGGTCGATCTCCAGGCCGCCGAGCATTTCGGCAAGACGCTCGATGCTGCCGGCGGTGAGGACGAAAAGCTCGCGCATCGTCTCCCACTCGGCCGCCCAGGCGCCGGGCGCGCGCTCGTGCTCCTGTTCGAGGCACATGGTCATCGTCGCCATCAGGCCGGAGACACGGCGGTGGTTGGCGCGGATCACAGCCGCGCCCACGGGGTTGCGCTTGTGCGGCAGGGTGGAGGAG
>CAZMJQ010000389.1:0-3998 GCA_964566475.1 uncultured Propylenella sp.
CGACGTGCCGGAATCGGACGAGCGCACGATGACGCTGCTGAAGAACCGGCTGACGACCGCGCAGCTCGCCTGGCAGCCGCGCTTCTACAATCCCGACCTCGCCAAATGGCTGCACCGCATCTCGGTGCCGACGCTGATCATATGGGGGGCGGACGACAAGGTCGTCCCGCGGGCCTATGGCCCCGCCTACAAGGCCCTCATCCCCGGCTCACGGCTTGAGGTCTTCCCCGACTGCGGACACCTGCCGCACGTGGAAAAGCACGACGCGTTCGTCGGGACGGTTGCGGCGTTCATTGGGGAGGCCTCGCGATGAAGTTCTACTTCATGCACCTGATGCCCTATGCGGACCTCGACCTGAGTTACGACGAGAAACACAACTCCGCCTGGGTGACGCTGCCCAACTCCTATTACGATCCGAAGAAAGGCCACCTCCTCTACAACCGCTATCTCGACGAGCTGGAATTTGCCGACGAGCTCGGGTTCGACGGCGTCTGCGTCAACGAGCATCACCAGAACGCCTACGGCCTGCAGCCGATCCCAGCGGTGACGGCCGGCGCGCTTTCGCGGCGCACGAAGAACGTGAAGATCGCCGTGCTCGGGCGCGCGCTGCCTCTCCTCAACAATCCTCTCGTGGTGGCGGAAGAGTATTCCATGCTCGACAACATCACCGGCGGACGGCTGATCGCCGGGTTCGTGCGCGGCATCGGCGCGGAGTACCACGCCTGGGGCGTCAACCCCGCCACTTCGCACGACCGCTTCCACGAGGCGCACGACCTGATCGTGCAGGCATGGACCGAGCCCGGGCCTTCCGTCTACGAGGGCAAGCACTATCACTTCCAGTACGTGAACACCTGGCCGCGGCCTTACCAGGAGCCGCATCCGCCGATCTGGATCCCCTCGCAGGGATCGTCGGAGACGATCGAATGGGCGGCCGACCCGCGCCGCCGCTACACCTACCTGCAGACCTTCACGCCCGTCGCCACGCTCGCCCGCTACATGAAGATGTACAAGGAGACCGCGGAGCGCTTCGGCTACGAGGCGGGCGAGGACCAGCTCGGCTGGTCGGTGCCGCTCTACGTGGCGGAGACCGACGAGATCGCGCACCGCGAGGCGAAGCCGCACGTCGAGGCGTTCCTCAACAAGTTCCTCAGGATGCCGCGCGAGATGCTGCTGCCGCCCGGCTACACGTCGATCAAGTCGATGATGGGCGTAATGAAGGCGAAGGCCGGCCTCAGCACGACGAACACGATCGATTCCGTCATCGAGAAGGGGATGTTCATCTGCGGCAGCCCGGCGACCGTGCGCGAGAAGCTCGAACAGTACCAGAGCGAGATCGGCTTCGGGCACCTCCTGACGCTGATGCAGTTCGGCACGCTGCCGGCCGACCTGACGCGCAAGAACATGGAGCTCTACGCCAAGGAGGTAATGCCCTACTTCCGGGAGAAGACGCCCGCGGCGAAGGTCGCTGCGAGAGGGTAGGCAGACAGGCGGGGGTGACGACCACCCGAGGGCAACTCAAGCCGGCCCCTGCCCTATTTCTTCACTCGCGGCCGGACTGCCTCCTTGTCGGCGCGCCATTTCTCCAGCCGCTCGCAGGCCGGCCGCGCGATGGGCTCGCCCACCAGTCCCTCGTAGGTCGTCTCCCACCCGGCCTGCGCCTCGAGCGAGCGCTCGAACAGGCGGTCGAGCAGGCTCTCGACCGGCAGCCGCTTCAGGTCGACGCATCCCTCCGCGTGCCGCTTCTTGATCGTCTCGAGCATCTTGCGGAACTCGAAGCGGAGCTCGGCGGAGGTGAAGTCCACGAAGGCCGGGTGCTCGATCAGGCCCTGCAGCGTCACGACCGTGTTGCGCGCCACCGCGAGATCCGCGGTGAACTGCAGCTTCATGAACTCGCGGCCGATGGAATCGGTGGCGTTCTCGATGTCGAGCCGCCGCGCGGCAAGCTCCTTCAGCGACGACGCCTTGTGCTGCGCCTCGGAGATCTCGCGGAGGCGATCGAAGATGCCTGTCTGCCGGGCGGCCATGCTGGTCTGGCGCCGCAGGAAGTCGAGGACGGCGATGGCAACGAGGACGAGGACGACAGCCGGGAGCCACGAGCGCGCGCAGTCGATCATGTTCTCGCCCCGCCCGCAGGCCGGCAGGCCGGAGAGATCGTAGACCTGCTCGCCGATATTGAGCGCGATGTATCCCCACACGCCAACCGCAATCAGCGCCAGCCCGTTCATCCATGTCCTGCGGCTCAGCATCCGGCAGTTTTGGGCGTCAAGCGCCGCCGCCGCAATCGGATGGTTAACTCTTGGTTAAATCGAGCCGGTTCGTCCGGACGCCTCGTCCCGCGCCGGCACGAGCAGCGACAGAAGATGCGCGCTCATCGCTGCGGAAGCCCAGTCGGCGTTGCGCATCCTCAGCGCCGCCAGAATCTCGTGATGCTGCACGTGCGTGCGGCGGGTGCGGTCCTCCACCGGCTCGACATAGGAGTTGAAGATCGACGCGGGCAGCTCGAGCGACGAGGCGAGGATGCGCTCCAGCCGCTGGCTGTCGGCGGCTCGCGCGATCACCATGTGGAACTCGGTGTTGAGGGCGTCGAAGCGCTCCAGGTGCGCATGCCAGCCGAGGCGGTCGAACTCCGCCTCCATCTCCTCCTCCAGCGCCTCGAGCCTGGCGATGTCGCATTCGGAGATGCGGGTGGCTGCACGGCCGGCGGCGTGCGCCTCCAGGACGGCACGCAGGCGAAAGATCTCCTCCACGTCCTTGGACGAGAAGTGCGCGACGTAGCCGCGCCGGTAGCGCTCCAGCACCACCAGGCCCTCGGTGGAGAGCCGCGTCAGAGCCTCGCGCACCGGGGTGCGGCTGACGCCGATACGGTCGGCCAGCCGCGCCTCCTGCAGCCTGTCGCCTGAACGCAGCTCGCCGGTGATGATGGCGCGCCGGATCTCGGCGTAGGCGGTCTCGACGGCTCGGCTCATGCGGAACTCCGGGACCGCGGCGGATTTTTCTAGTATACGATATCCTGCCGC
Source organism: uncultured Propylenella sp. (assembly GCA_964566475.1). GTDB lineage: Bacteria > Pseudomonadota > Alphaproteobacteria > Rhizobiales > Afifellaceae > DASWJZ01. Next base: position 3,018 of record CAZMJQ010000389.1, read on the forward strand.
AATCGCGCGACTGTGCAGCCGGATGCGTTGGCGTCGGCTGAGCTGGTATACAAGGCTTCCCTCGGCAGCCAGGGACGTCAGGCGCTCGACAAGGCCGCGGACTTCGTTCCCGGGGGCAGGAGGCCGGCATGGAGCACCTTGAGGGCAAGGCCGCCTTCGTCACCGGCGCGGGGTCCGGCATCGGCCTCGGGATCGCGCGGCAACTTGCCCGGGCCGGGGTGAGCGTCGCCCTCGCTGACATCCGCCGCGAGGCAGCCGAGACCGCCGCCGCCGGGATCACCGCCAATGGCGGCCGAGCGATCCCGATCACGCTCGACGTTTCCGACCGCGCCGACGTAGAGCGCGCCGCGGAGGCGGCGACGCGGGCGCTCGGCAACATCCATATCGTCGCCAACAATGCCGGCGTCGCCATGCACGGCACGCCGATCGAGAAGATCGCCCCGGCGGATTGGGACTGGGTCATCGGCGTCAATATCTACGGCGTGATCCACGGCATCCGGACCTTCGTGCCGATGGTCCGCGCGCACGGCGAAGGCGGGCACATCGTCAACACCGCCTCGATCGGGGGACTGCAGGTCAATCCGAGCTTCCACACCAGCGCCTATTCGATGACGAAGTACGCGGTGGTGGCTTTGTCGGAAGCGCTGGAGCAGGAGCTTCAGGGGACGGGCATCGGCGTCTCCGTGCTCTGCCCGGCGGCGGTGAACACGTCGATCCATCTGTCGGAGCGCAGCCGCCCCGACCGGCTCGGCGGCCCCACGGTGCGGCCGGACAACCACTTCATGGGCGAGCTCATCAAGGACGGCTGGGCGCCGGACGACGTCGGCGCGCGCGTGGTGGACGCCATCCGCCGCGACGAGTTCTTCATCCTGACGCATACGGAGCCGCGCGAATGGATCGAGAAGCGCCACCGACGCATCGAGGACGCGTTCGAGCGCGCCGCGGAATATCAGGCCGAGCGGCCGATGAAGGGCGTCGCGT
>CAZMJQ010000390.1:0-3103 GCA_964566475.1 uncultured Propylenella sp.
CGAGGATGACAACGCTTTGTATCGTACGTCCCTGATTCTGGATTACTAGCCCGCGTCCGCCGCGACTTTCATGCTGACGATCCGGTCCGGGTCCTCGACCAGGCCGTTGTTCGCCTCCGAGCCCTGCTTGATCGCGTCGACCGCCTCCATCCCGTCGACCACCTCGCCCACGACTGTGTACTGGCCGTTCAGCCAGGGCGCGTCGGCATAGGTGATGAAGAACTGCGAGTTGGCGCTGTCGGGGTCCTGCGTGCGCGCCATGCCGATGACGCCGCGCGTGAACGGCACGTCGGAGAACTCCGCCGCGAGGTCGGGAAGCTCCGAGCCGCCCGCGCCCGTGCCCGTCGGGTCGCCGGTCTGAGCCATGAAATTCGGGATGACACGGTGGAACACGATGCCGTCGTAGAAGCCCTCGCGGGCGAGCGTCTTCAGCCGCTCCGCATGGTTTGGCGCGAGGTCGGGCCTGAGCGCGATCGTCACCGTGCCGGACTCAAGCTCCATGACGAGCGTGTTCTGCGGATCGGCCTGCGCCGCCGCACGGCCGGTGACCAGCAGGAGACCGGCGACGAGCGCGGCGGCAAACGTTCCAGTACGCATATGTTCTTCCTTCAGGTGAAATCGGTTGATGGGGCGGACGCCGTCAGCGGCCAAGCTGCGTTTTCAGCCGCGCGGCGACGGCCGGCGGAACGAAGGGATCGATATCGCCGCCCATCGCGGCGATCTGCCGGACGAGCGTGGCCGTGATGTGGCGGACCTCCGGGCTCGCCGGCAGGAACACCGTTTGCAGCCACGGCGCCATGGTGCTGTTCATGCCGGCCATCTGCATCTCGTAGTCGAAGTCGCCGCCGTCGCGCAGGCCGCGGATGAGGATCGTCGCTTCCATTTCGCGCGCGAAATCGACCACGAGGTTGTCGAACGTGCAGGCCTCGACAGCCACCCCCTCCGCCTCGCCGAGTGGCTTGGCGATCCGCTCGATCAGCTCCAGCCGGTCGTCGACCGAGAGCATCGGCGCCTTGCTCGGGTGGACGCCGATCGCCACCACCAGCCTGTCGCACAGGCGGAACGCCGCCTGCAGGATGTCGATGTGCCCGTTGGTCAGCGGGTCGAAGCTGCCGGGATAGAGCGCGGTGCGGTCCATTGCAGTTTGGCTTAGCCGGTTCGCTACGCCCAGGCAACGCGTCGTCCCGCTCGCGAACGTCCGTCAGTTCGCCTCTGATATCCGTGTCACGCTGATGGTCGTTCCCTGCTGGCAGAAGGACACTTCGGCAACCTGCCCGGCCACGCGCACCCGGTCGCCCGCCCGCAATCGCCGCGGCAGATCGCCTGTCAGCGTATAGAGCCTGCCGTCATCGCCGCGCATCGCCTGGCATTCCACACCCTCGCGCGTCAGCGTGCCCACAACCGTCATGCTCGACGGCTGCTGTGGCGTTGTCGTAACCCGGAAGGTACTGGAGACGGCGCGCAGCCGCCCGTCTTCCGTCTCATAGGCGAACACGAGCGTTCCCTGCGCCGCCGCCCATCTCGGAACCCGTGCGCTGAGCGTGGCGCGCCCCCGGCTGTCGGACGTCACCTGCTGGAACTCCACCAGGCTCGCGGTGTCGCTCCCGGCCAGCAGCTTGAGCGGCGTGGACGGCGGAAACCCGGACGCCGAGACCTCGACCACATCGCCCGGAGCGCCCGTGGACGGGCTCACCGTCGTCGCGGTGCGCGGTGCATGCGGCGGTGGCGGCACGATACCGCCTCGCAGCACGACGACGTCGCCGGCGCGCAGGAAGCGCGGATCGATACTGGGATTGAGGTCGAGGATCTCTCGCACGGTCGTCCCGTTGGCCCTGGCGATGGAATAGAGGGTGTCGCCCGGCCGCACGATATAGCGAACGGTGTTGGTCGCAGGCGGAGGCGGAGCGACTGCATTGCCCGGCAGAATCAGCATATCCCCGACCCGCAGGTCGCGGGCGTCGACACCCGGGTTGAGCCGATAGATCTCGCCCACCCGGAGATCGTGCTCCCGGGCGATGGAGCGGAGCGTGTCGCCCGGGCGCACCCTGTAGCGGAACGTCGGCTCGTGCTGCGGCGGTCTCGGCCCAATTCCCCTGCCCGGCAGCAGGACGACGTCGCCGACGCGGAGCGTGCGCGCGTCGATATCAGGGTTGAGCCGGAAGATGTCCGGAAGCGTGGTGTTGTTGGCGCGCGCAATTCCATAAAGTGTATCGCCGGGCTGGACGACATAGCGCTGCACGTTCTGCGTCGGCGGGGGCGGCAGAGGCGTTGGCTCCGGCAAGCGGATGCGCAGCCCCGGGAAGATGAAGTTCGGATTGGGGATGAGCGGGTTGGCCGCCATGATGGCGTCGACCGTGGTGCCGCACCTCCGCGCAACGGATGATAGCGTGTCGCCGAACTGGAGGGTTACGCTGCTGCCGCAGTCGCGGCCCTGCGCCTCTGCGGGCGGGCCTGCGAACAGCATTGCTCCGCACGCAAGAACCATCGCCATCGCGCCTGAAACGACACGCTTACACGCCGGCATCATCGCTTAGCCCTCCTCTCGCTCGGCATCATGTCTCTGCGCCGTCACCACGCCGTCTCCGGCAGACGGCCCGGCTAGCCTTGCGCCGCTGAACCGGACGTGAACGGGATGGTTGTCGACGGCGGATGCACCGAGATCCCCTGTCGATGCCCTCCGTACCCTAGAGGGGCTTTCCTTCAGCCACCCAGGCCTCCATTGCGTCAAGGAGCTCCTTTGTCGGGTAGTCCTGAATCCTCTTCCGAGAAACCAGCCGCCAGTTGTCGCTCGTAGTACCACTCCTGGAAGTCAGCGTAGGCACCAAGTATCCGCGCTGCACCATCACCCGGAGCACCGGCCTCGCTGACTAACCAGTTCCGCACCTTCCTTACCGCCTTCTGGTATCCCCGGCGTGGATCTGGATATCGCATCCAGCGATATCTGATCCGGAACTGCTGGCCACAGGGAGCTATCTGCGCATCAATCGGTCATACTCGGAGTGAGAGCCGATCCAGAACCAGACAATATCACCATCGGTGTCCGTGCCGAGCGCTCGGAAGCCGAGACCGATCCTGACGGACCAGATATGGCCGATCTGCTTAA
>CAZMJQ010000391.1:0-4557 GCA_964566475.1 uncultured Propylenella sp.
ATCGGGTTCACTTCGAAGACGAAGGTCTCCCACGGGGCGCTCGCGGCAAGCTGCGAGAAGCGGGCGATGAACGCGGCCGGCGCATCCGTCGGGTAGGGTCCGTCGGCATCCTTGGCCAGCCCGCGGATGCGCAGGCGCTCGATCATCGCCGCGGCGGCGCCCTGATCGACCGGGGCGCGGAGGGTGACCACGTCCTTGACGAGCTCGGTCAGCCCGCCGCCGCTCCCGCACGTCACCATGGTGCCGAAAAACGGATCCCTGAACGCCGAGACGAGCAGCTCCGCGCCTTCCTTCGCCATGGCCTGGACGAGCACGCCGTCGAGCGTGACGCCGAGGTTTGCGGCCTGTTCCGTTAAACGGCGGAAGGTGTCGGCTACCTTGGATTCGGAATCGATGCTCACCGCAACGAGGCCGGCGGCGGCGCGGTGCGTGATCGCCGGCGTGATGCCTTTGAGGACCACAGGATAGCCGAGGCCGGCCGCCGCCGCGACGGCCTCCGCTTCCGTCTTCGCGAGCCGCCCGGCGGCAACGGGAAGACCGGCGGCTTGCAGGATGGCATGGCAGCGATCCTCCGGCAGGACCGTTTTGCCGGTCCCGCCCGGAACGAAGCGTTCCCAGTCGAAGTCGAGCGGCGGGGGCGAGCTTCGCCTCGCCCTGGTATGCGCCTCGCCGGATGCCGCAAGGCGGCTCAGCGCCCTGATGCCGCGCGCCGCTTCCGTGAAGGCGTAGATGCCTTCCCCGGCGAGCCTCGCCTGGATGCCCTTCGGCGGCGCCGGCCACGCGACGCAGACGGGCTTCGGCGAGCGCTTCCAGAAATCGCGGATCACGTCGGAAATCTCGTTGGCCTTCACGGCCAGCGAGCCGACGATGAAGATGATGCTGTCGATGCCGGGCTCCTCCGCCAGCACGTCGAGCGCCTTCGGCAGCAGCGCCAGCGACTCGGCGCGGAAGGCGGTGCTCGGCGTCAGGTCGAGCGGGTTGGCCGCCGTCGCCACCGTGACCAGAAGCGGCTTCAGCCGCGCAACGCACTCCTCGCTCAGCGCAGGAGTCGTCAGCCCCTCCAGCTCGCACTGGTCGACCGCAAGCACGCCGTTGCCGCCGCCGAACGTAACGATACCGACCCCGCGCCCCTTTGGGATGCGGTTGCGGCCCTTCCCGAGAACCATGAGCGCCGTTTCGATCAGCGCCTCGCCCGAGAAGACTCGGATGCCGCCGAGCTCGTCCATCACCGCGTCGAACACGCGGTCCTCGCCGACCAGCGCCCCCGTATGCGCCTGGGCGGCGCGGGCGCGCGCGCCCGTCGCCCCGGCCTTAATCAGGATGACGGGTTTTTCCCGCTCGCACGCCTCCTCCAGGACGCGGACGAACTTCGCGCCGTCGGCGATGCCCTCCAGATAGCCGACGATGACCTCGGTCCCGTCGTCCATGGCGAAGGCGTGCATGTAGTCGGTGAAATCGAGGACGGCCTCGTTGCCGGAGCTGACCAAGTGACGCAGGCCGAAGCCCGCCTCCTCCGCAAGCGACAGCGCATTCGTTCCGATCCCGCCGCTCTGGCTGACCATGGAGACGGCGCCTACTCGCAGCGTATCCAGCTCATGCAGCGCCGTTGCGAACGTGGCGGTCACCGGATGCGCCGCGTTGATGGCGCCCACGCAATTGGGGCCGCAGAGCATGAACCCGCTCTCGCGGCAGAGGCGGGTGATCTCCCGCTGCGTGGCCGCGCCTTCGCCTCCGGCCTCTGCGAGGCCCCCGGCATAGGCGACGCCTGCGCGCACCCCCGCGGCGATGCAGTCGCGGATCGCTTCAAGCAGCCCGTCGGCCGGGATGGAGAAGATGGCGAGGTCCGCGCGTCCGGGGAGATCGCCGACGCTCTTGAACGCCGGAAGGCCCGCTACCGCCTCGCCGGAACGGTTTACCGGCCACACCGGTCCGGGAAAGCGGAACTTCAGCAGCCGCCGAACGGTATCGCCGCCGAGATTGCCGGGCCGGTCGGAAGCGCCGATCACCGTCACGGCGCGGGGCGCGAAAATGCCGGAGACGTCGTGGAAGCGGGGCTCCGCGGCCTCGGCTGCGGGCCCGCCGCCGCTGCCCGGACGATCCCTGCCGGCGACTGTCCGATTGGCGGCGATGTCCATTCCTTTTCCTTCTCCAGTTCTCGGACAGGCGCGTGTTCAGCGCGCCGCCGGCGCCGCGCAGCCTATCAGCTCCGTGATGCCGGCGATGGCGAGCCATCTCTCGGGATGGCGGCGACTCGCCATCCCTATGAAGACGCGTCAAGGCGCCAACCGTGACGGCCCGCAAGGCGCCGACGGGGCACGGGAAACCTCAGACGGCCGGTCTCACCTCCACGGTCGCGTGCCCGTCGACGAGCTTCGTCCCCTTCTCGTCCTCGCACCATACGTCGAGCGTATAGAGCGAGCCGTTCTCGGTCTTGTCGACCGCGAGCACTTTTCCGCGCACGTGCAGCATGATGTCCAGATAGGCGGGCTTGATGAACTTCGTGCGCAGCTCGCCGCGCTCGATGTAGTCCATGCCGAAATGATCGATCAGCATGGTGGAGCACCAGTTGGTCATCATCATTCCGTCGGCCATGACGCCGGGAAAACCCTCGTCTCGTGCATAGTCGTCGTCGGTATGGATGTTGGAGCCGACCTGCGCGAGCTCGTTCTTCGCGGCGGAGAGCATGGCGCTGTCGTACCATTCGATGCGCTCCGGATTGATGTGCTTGGCCGGGCCGCGGATCTCCGCGCCGACGGCAAGGCTCTCGACTGAGACGGCCTTGTTCATTCCTGCGCCTCCTCGACCGGCTTGTAGGCCAGCAGCGTCTTGTCCGTGTAGGTGGTCACCAGCCTTCCATCCGAGGTCTTGACCTCGAGGTAGTAGTCGAGATAGTCGCGCCCGCGCTTGATGTAGCGGTCCGTGATCCTGCCACTGACGATCAGCGTCTCGCCCACATAGGCGGGGCTATGGTGCCTGGCGAAATATTCGTAGTGGACGCGTGCCGCCGGGCCCTTGTCGCCGCTGACGCGCTTCTCCTTGAGGCAGTTCCTTTCGAGGATGCGCATCTTGTCGACATGGACCATCGTGGGCGGACGAATCTGCCGCCCGTTGATCGACGGGGAGTGGTAGCCCTCCCAATTCTCCTCCACGCCATGGGCGTATTCGCGCACCATGAACGCGGTCAGCTCGTACTCGACCGGCTCGAACACGTCCCCCGCCTCCAGGTCGCTGATGTAACCTCCCAGCATTCCTTTCTCCTCGCTCCGTACCGCGGTCCCGTCGCGCGGAACGCGCATTCATGTGTTGGAACGTTTCAATGTTTCTTGGCGTGCCTGGTTTGTCAAGCGGAGGTGCCGCCTTCAGTCCGCCTTCAGTCGGAGGTCACACCGCCCGCTCGCCCCGTGATCGCGTTCAAGAAGCTGGCCGCGCGCGAAGAGGGCGCCTGGCGCGCGACGGAGCGGCTGAAGGCGCCCGCACGGAAGCCCGTTCCGGCCTGAGGCGGCGACGCCTCCTTTGCCTATCGGTGGGGATCGTCGGCGAGCTCGTTGAGCAGCGACCAGGTGCGCTCGGCGATCGGCACGCCCTTCGCCCGGTTCTCGATCGTGCGCTCATGCGCGCCTTCGCCTGGATAGGTGACCCGGTCGAAGCCCGGCGCCGGCTCGCATGCCTTGATCCGCGCAATAACCTCCGACATGCGCGACAGGAAGACACCCGGCTCCTCGAAAGCGTCGATGCTGATGGCGATGAAGGCGTGCCCGTCCGCGCCGGCGACGGCTCCTCCCTCGAGGCTGCCCAGGTCCGTGCCGAAGGCGGCGCCGGAAAGGAGCGTCGAAAGGATGCCGCTGGCGATCGCAAGGCCGGTGCCCTTGTAGCCGCCGATCGGCAGGAGAAGCCCCTTGAGCGCGGCCTCGGCGTCGCGCGTCGGCCTGCCCTCTGCGTCGAGCGCCCAGCCGTCCTCCAACTCGAGGCCGCGCTGCTGATGCACCACGATCTTGCCGCGCGACACGGCGCTGAAAGATATGTCGAGCACGAAAGGAGCGGGAGCGTCGGCCGGGATCGCAATGGCGACGGGGTTGATCCCCAGGATGCGCTCGCGCCCGCCCCAGGGCGCCATGGTCGGCATCGCGTTGGTGAGAGCGATGCCGACCATGCCGTGCTCGAGCGCCATCATCGCGTAATGGGCCATGGCGCCGCAATGGTTGGAATTGCCGACCGTGGCCATTGCGATGCCGGACTCACGCGCCTGCTCGATCGCCTCGCGCATGGCGAAGGCGCCTCCGATCTGGCCCATGCTGTTCCCGCCGTCGATGCGGAGCGCGCCCCCGCGACGGCGGATGACCGAGGGCATGCCGCGCGGGTCAACCCCGCCGCGCGTCAGCCTCGTGACGTAGCCCGGCACATGCAGCACGCCGTGAGAGGGAACGCCGCGCAGGTCGGATGCAACGAGCGTCTCGGCCATGAGGGCGGCGTCGGCGTCGGACATTCCGGTTGCCCGAAAAATCCGGCCCAACAGGGCGGAGACCTGTTCGGCGGGATAGCGTCGTTCTCCGGTCAGGG
>CAZMJQ010000392.1:0-3757 GCA_964566475.1 uncultured Propylenella sp.
GACGCCTCCTCGCCCCGATCCATGTCACGCAGGCGCCGCCCGGCGCAAGGCTCAGCTGATCGGATCGGACGCCGCGACGCCGTTCCGCCTGAGCCAGCGCCGCCAGTCCCGCTCCGAGCCGTTGAAGGCGTTGCGGTCGACATTGCCGTCGATGCCCGGCACGCGGCCCGTCGCGGTATACTGCCAGAACATCCAGGGACGGTTCTTGTAGCGCTCATGCGGCTCGGCCGCGACGCTCCTCAGCCAGAACTCGTAGCCCTTCAGCTCTCCCTCCAGCACGTCGCGGTGGAAGTTGATGTCGGTGTAGATCACCGGCTTCTTGCCGGTGTGATACTCCATGATCTCCAGCATCTTATGGATCTTCGCGAGGGCAACCTCGCGTGAGACACGCTGCGGGCAGGTGACGGAGTGGTTGTTCCATTCCAGATCGAGAACGGGGGGAAGCTGGGTCCTGTCGTGCGGAACGGCGTGCGAGAACCACACCGCCTGCTCCGCCGCGGTGCGGCACCAGTACATGAAATGGTAGACGCCGCGCGCCACGCCGGCGCGCTTCGCCGCCTCCCAGTTCTGGTAGAAGCGGTTGTCCACGTGATCGCCGCCCTCCGACACCTTCATGTAGGCGAAATGAATGCCGGAGCGGCGCACGCGCTCCCAGTCGATGTGGCCCTGATAGCGGGAGATGTCGATGCCCTGCACCGGCATCGAATAGGCGCGGCGCACGCCTTCGTGCGGGTCGGAGTCGCCCTTGAAGTCACCGCTCTTCAGCACGCCGCTGCTGCCGCAGCCCGCGATGATGAGGGCGAGGACGACGGCGGCGGACGCCTTGGCTGCAGCGGAACGGAACATGGAAGCAGGGAAGAGTGACGACATGGGCTGCATCAATGGCGTGTTATCGTTTCGACCGTGTTAAGGGGCAGGGTTAATCATGATCCGCTGCGCCTAAAAGAGCCCAAACCACCAGGCAGCAAGACCGAGGAATGCGAAGAAGCCGAACACGTCGGTGATCGCAGTCACGAAGACGCTGGAGGCGACAGCCGGATCGGCGCCGAGGCGATTCAGTGTCATCGGGATGAGGACGCCTGCCAGACCCGCGACAAACAGATTGCTCACCATGGCGGCGGCTATCACGTAGCCCAGATCCGCGTTCGAGAAGGCGATGCCGGCGACAAGCCCTACGATCACCGCGAAAATCGCACCGTTGGTCAGGCCGACGAGTGTTTCCCGCCGCACGAATCGGAGCGACTGCCTCGTCTCCAGGTCGCGTGTGGCGAGTGCCCGTACCGTAACCGTCATCGCCTGAGTGCCCACATTGCCTCCGAGCGAGGCGGCGATAGGCATCAGTATAGCAAGGGCCACCATTTGCTCGATGGTGGCGTCGAAGAGGCCGATGACAGCAGCAGCGGCAAACGCGGTCCCGAGGTTGATCAGGAGCCAGACGAATCGGGAGCGGACCGAATAGAAGACGGTATCGCTGATCTCCTCGTCGCCCACGCCGGCGAGCCGCTTGATGTCCTCGTCCGCCTCCTCCTCGATGACATCGAGGATGTCGTCCACGGTGATCACGCCGACCAGCCGGTTCGTCTCGTCGACCACACCGACGGAGAGGAGATTGTAGCGCTCGAAGACACGGGCCACGTCCTCCTGGTCGTCGGTCGCCTGCACCGTATGCCTGGCCTCCGCGATGATCACCTCGATCCTCGTCGGGCGCTTGGAGCGCAGCAGGCGGTCGAGCGGCACGAAGCCGAGGAACTGGAAGCGCGGATCCACCACGTAGAGCTCGGTGAACTCCTCGGGCAGGCGGTCGTCCTCGCGCATGAAGTCGATGGTCTGACCGACCGTCCAGAACGGCGGCACGGCGATGAAGCGCGTGGTCATCCGCCGGCCGGCGGAATCCTCCGGATAGTCGAGGCTGCGCTGCAGCGCGATGCGCTCGGCGAACGGCAGGCCCTGGAGCACCTCTGCCCGGTCTTCCTCCTCCAGGTCCTCGATGAGCCCGATAGCATCGTCGGAATCGAGCTCGCGGACCGCCTCCGCGATCTCCTCGTTGGGTATCGATTCCAGGATGGCGTTGCGGACGGTCTCGTCGACCTCGGTCAGCGCCACCCAGTCGAAATCCGCCCCCAGGAGCCGGATGAGCGGAGCACGCTCGTCCCGCTCCAGCGCCTGCAGGATGTCGCCAAGGTCGGATTCGTGAAGGTCGCCGACGAGCCCCTTCAGCGCGACGCCGTCCGCACGCGCGACGGCATCGGAGACGCGCGCGACGAATTCCGGGTCGAGCGCGCCCTCCTCGTCACGGATGGCAAGGCCGGCGTGGATGTCGTCCTTGACGGTAGTGTCGGTCTCCACGCGGCTTCCCTACGGTCGCTGGCGCCTGATGCTGACCGTCTAGCGTGCGTACCGGTTCAGGAGAAGGCGGTTTCGAAAGAGACGCCGATGCGGGACGGCCCGCACCTGCTGGCCACGGTGCAAGGACTCGGAGAACGTCGCCCGGTGGCGTTCGATAGCCGGCGAATGAGCCTCGCCGGGCGATGGCGAAGCGATGATTGGTGCGGTCGAGAGGACTCGAACCTCCACGGGTTGCCCCACAGCGACCTCAACGCTGCGCGTCTACCAGTTCCGCCACGACCGCAATTCGCCGGATTGGCCGGCGGGCGCTCATGTAGCAAACGGACTCCGCCGCCACAAGGGCACGAAGCGCCGCCGCGGCGGGTCTTGAGCGCCCGCTGTCCTCACAGGCTGTCCACGATCGGATAGACGTAGGCGAGGTAGAGATAGAAGAAGGCCAGCGAGATCGCCAGGATGATGACGCCGAGAACCGGGGAGCTGACCTTGAAGCCGGATGTCGAGGCCTCGAAGGTCGTCTCGCGCTGCTCCCCTCCCCCGGCCCGGATCGCGGAACTGAACTGCAGCCACGAGAAGTAGATGCCCACCAGGACGAGGAAGATCACCACTACGAAGATGATGCGGGAGGAGAGCAGCTGCCAGCGGAAGACGCGCTGGCGGTGCTCGTACCCGTCGATGCGGTACTGATAATATGCGGCAAGCGCCCGCCGCTGCACCGCGACGCCCTCTTCTCCGAGAAGCTCCTGCGGCACGATCTCCGGCTCGAAGCTGCGTGGGTCGCTCTCCTGGAGCGCCCGCAGCCGCTCGATGCGGCTGATGTCCGGCTCCGCGGGCTCGTCCTGCGCCATGGCAGGCGCGGCAAGCTGAAAGACGGCGAGCAGGAAAAGCGCCAGCAGGATGTGTCCCGTCGTCCGCATGCGCCTGCTCAGGACGCCGGAGCGGTCAGAAACTCGATGCTGCGCAGACGCCAGTCGAGGAGCTCTACCAGTTCCTTGCCCGCCTCGGTCTGCAGGTAGGCCTCCATCTCTGCATCGGTGAGAATGTTCCGAAGGATTGCGAGGAGGTTTCCCGATACGCTTCCCGCCCAGCCCGACAGCTCCGAGGGCAGCGTCGGCAAACCGGCGCCCGGCGCTTGCGCGAACTGGTACGGCGTGACGCTGCCGTCGGGATGGACGACCCGAAGTCCTCCACTCGCCGTTCGTTGCAGCCGCCGGCCGTCGGAGTACGTCCGCTCCAGTGTGCCGTCGTCGAGCACCGTGCCGAGGGCGGTGAGCGTTTCAGGTTGAGCCGCCTGTGCCGACGAAGAGGGTTCCCGCTCCAGGAACCGCGCGCTCGCCCAGCCGAGAAGGATGCCGTCGCGCACCGGGCACCAGCGCCTGACGCACTCGCCCACCCATTCGACGCCGGTCTGCCC
>CAZMJQ010000393.1:0-16666 GCA_964566475.1 uncultured Propylenella sp.
AACCCGGACGAGGCCATGGAGCGCGAGCACGCCTTCGTGCTGCAGCGCTCCGGCATTCTCAAGCACCGCATCGGACGCTCGGAGGAAGGATTGGCGGACCTGGAGGAGGCGCTGGCGATCGGACGGCGGCTGGTCGAAGCCCATCCGGACGACGTCGGGCTGTGGCGGCATATCTCACGCTGCCTGAACGATATCGGCGACATCGTGAAGCGCGCCGGCGAGTCCGAGGCGGCGCTGGCCGCCTTCATGGAAGGAGTCGAGATCGGCCGGCGCATCGTCGCCGCCGAGCCGGAGAACATCGTCTGGAAGCAGGAGCTGGCGGCGTCGCTTCTGCACACGGCCGACATGGAGGCCGTGATGAGCGATATCCCCGCCGCGCTCGCCGCCTATGAGGAGGCGCTCAAGCACTGGCGCGACGTCGCGGCGGCCGACCCGGGCAATCTCGAGCGGCAGCAGGACGTCTCGATCGGCCTGACCAGCATGGCCGACATCCAGCTCGGCGCCGGCTATGAGGAAGAGGCGCTGGCCAATTACGAGGAGGCCCTTTCCATCCGCCGCCGCCTGGTGCGGTCGGACCCCGGCAACATGCAATGGCATCGCGATCTCGGGGAGGCGCTGGAACGGGTCGGCCTCGTCCACTCCCGTGCCGGCAACCCGGCCGAAGCCAAGGAGGCGCTGGCCGGAGCGCTGGAGACTCGCCGCGACCTGGTGGTCTCCGACCCCGATAACCTCGAGTGGGAGCGCGACGTCGCGATGACCCTGATGCGGCTGGGGGACGCGCAGTTCGAGACCGGCGACAACGCCGCGGCCGAGGCGTCGTATGAGGAATGCCTCGCCATCCTGCGCCGCCTGTCGGAGGGTGAGACCGCCAATACCCGTTGGCAACGCAATCTGGCGGGGGCGCTCCTGCGGGACGGCCGGGTGAAGGAGACCGCCGGAAAGACGGAGGAGGCGCATCGGAGCTTCGACGAAGCGCTGGACATTCGCCGCGCTCTGATCGAGATGGATCCGGCCAACAAGTATTGGCAGGTGGAGCTGGTCAGCAATCTGGAGGACGTTGCGAACTGGACGACCGGGCCGTATCGCAACAAGGCGGTGGCGGAGGCACTGGCTGTCCTGCAGAGGCTCAGGCAGGAGGGCGCGTTTACCGACGCCTACGGGGAGATCGAGGTGCGTCTTCAGGCAATGGCTGAATAGCGCTACCGGCGGATTGCCAACTCCAGGTGCTCGCGTTGCATCTGCCGCTCCGCCGCCGCCGCGCCGAGCTCGAAGAGCATCGGAATGTTCTGCGCCTCGTCCAGCCGGCGGTACTTGCGGATCGCGCGCGGCTCAAGCGTTATCCCGAGCTCTTGCTCCAGCCAGTCGCCTTCAAGCTTCACGTCGTAGCGCAGGAAGTTGAAAAGAGCATGGTTGTAGGGTGGGGGGGTCTGGCCCAGATCCCCGAGCTCGGAATTGATGGGCCAGCTGAGGGGGGTTCGGCCAAGCCACGACATGAGCATGTCCACCAGCTGCTGCGCATCGGAGACCTGCGCCGTCAGCGCGTGGAGCGCGATGCCCATCGTGCGCAGCAGCGGCAGATCCTCCAGCGCCATGCGCGGACGGTATGAGCCCGTGCCGATTGAGATCACCGTCAGGTTTTCAGCGCCGAGCGGCCAGCAAAGCCCGTAGGGCGGCAGGGCCGCGACCATGAACAGGTGCAGTGCCGGGCTGTTGTGCGGGCTGATGCCGCCGTCGACGAAGAGGCCCGGCCGCATGCCCCCCACGATCTCGATGGGCTCCGGGTCGAAATAGTTGGGCGCCGCGGTGCTGGCCCGCACCAGGTTGACGAGGGGATAGTGCCGGTTGCCGATGAAGGAGCTGTCGGGCGGCGTCTCCCAGAACGTCGAGCGCGGGTTGTTCATGACGATCCAGGTGCTGCCCGTATCGATGCGCTTGGTGACGATGCAGAGCCCGGTGCGGAGGTCGGTCGAATCGAGCGTGCGCTCTCCGAGGATCGACTGCAACTCGATCCGCAGCCGCATGGAATCGAAGCGGGCCCTGAATCCCGTCAGCCGCCACATGGACCGCTGAAAGACGCGCGGGCCGAGGCGCCGGTAGAAATCGCACAGGTCCGCCGCGCGGAAGCCAAGCGCCAAGCCGGTGCCGATGATGGCGCCCGTCGATGTGCCGCCGATCAGGTCGAACCAGTCGCCGAGGAGCACCGGCCGCCCCTCGATCTCTTCCAGGAGCGCCTCCAGCCGCTCCAGGAACGCCAGCGTGACGGCGCCGCGCACGCCGCCGCCGTCGAGCGACAGTACACGCTTGTGCCCCGGTCCGAAGAGATGCCGGTCGCGCGAAGAGACCGTATGGTTGCTTTCAGGGCCGCTCATGTGCCTTTGGCCGATGGTTCCGCCGGAGGTGGACATTGCTTTGTCAGGATGGACCTTGCAATGGCGACGAGCGCCGCCGCTGCATCGTCGTGCGTGACCTCCTCGGCCAAGAGCAGCCGCAGCGCCCCCGGCTGGCCTCCGCATGCGTCGCCCGCCGTCGGGAGCCAGAGGACCGGGCGACGCCCTTCCTGCGCCAGCCGGACGATCTGAGCCGTCCCGCCGGTGCCTGCCGCTTCCTCTCCGTCCCATAGCGCGATCAGCACGTCGCTGCGCGCTACGACCATCGCCCCGACTTCCGCGTACGCCGTCTCGCGATCGCTCTCGGTTTCCCTTGCCCCGCCAAGCTCGATCACGTTCGTCGCGCGTTCCAGCAGCGCCGCGAACTCGGCGCGCGAGGCTGCGCTATCGAAGTCCTGCACGTACTCCGAGCGCGCGAACGGCAGGAGCGCGATCAGCTCTGCGTCCTGCTCCAGCGCCGTCTCCGCCACGATGCGGTCGGCCCCCTCCGCCAGCGGCGAGACGACCCGGAGCGCCGGAGGCTTGCGGCCCGCCCCTTCCGCCATGCCGGGGATGTCGGCTATTCCGCGCCGCAGCGCTGTGAAGAGGCGGTGGACCTCGTGTTTCAGGCGGTCAACCTCGGTCCGGCTCAGCTTGTTCAGCCGATGACCCGTAACGCCGACGCTGAGGGTCAGGGCAGTAGTTGGTTGCGTCATGAAACGGGATGCCCCCTGCGCGGGTTCCGCCGGTCCGCGGAGCGGCCAGTGGAATCTTGCGAACGATTAGATTAGCCTGAGTTTCGGCGCGAACGCCATCCGCGCGGTGCACGGCAACGGCGTTGAAGCGGTGCGATTGGCTTTGCGGGGGAGGGGAGATGACCGTCGCGCTCCGATTGGCTGCGGCGCTGGCTACCGGGCTTGCGCTCGGCGCCTGCCAGGACGAGGCGGTGGAAACGTCACCCGTCCGCCCGGTTCGCACGGTCGTCGTGCAGCACGCCACCGATGCCGACCCTATCACCCTGACCGGGCAGATTCAGTCGCGAGACCAGGCGAATCTGGCCTTCCGGATCGACGGCCGGCTGGTCGAGCGGCCTGTGTCCGTGGGAACCCGAGTTGCCGCCGGCCAGGTGGTGGCGCGCCTACAGACGGACGACGCTGAGAACGCTCTGCGGAGCGCGCGCGCCAACCTCGCCGCGGCGCAGGCGATGCTGAGCCAGGCCGCGGCCGACGAGGCGCGCCAGAAGGAGCTGCTCTCCAAGCAGATCATCGCGGAAGCACGCTACGAGCAGGCGGAGCAGGCGCTCCAGTCGGCTGAGGCGCAGGTCGAGGCGGCGCAGGCTCAGCTCGCATCGGCGGAGGATTCCCTCGGATATACCGAGTTGCAGGCGGACTCGGGGGGAGTTGTCACGGCGGTCGGGGCCGAAGCCGGCGAGGTCGTTCGCGCCGGCCAGATGGTCGCGCAGGTGGCGCGCGAAGGCGGCAAGGACGCCGTTTTCAACGTGCCGGCCCAGATGATCCGCAACGCCCCGACCCCCGACCCGCTCGTGACGATCGCGCTGGCCGACGATCCGGCCATCAGCGCGACAGGCCACGTCCGCGAGGTCGCCCCGCAGGCCGACGCGACGACCGGCACCTACGTCGTGAAGGTCGGTCTGACCGAGCCGCCTGAGGCGATGCGCCTCGGGGCGACGGTGGTCGGCAGCGTGGCGCTGAGCACCCTGCCGGTGGTCAGGCTTCCAGGGACAGCGCTGACGCAGGTGGATGGCGGCGCTTCCGTGTGGGTGGTCGATCCTGCCGGGATGACCGTTTCGGCGCGGCCGGTCAGCGTGCTACGCTACGATGCCGACGACGTGATCATCAGCGACGGCCTCGCCGACGGAGAGGTCGTCGTTACCGCGGGTGTCCACGCGCTCCGCCCCGGTCAAGAGGTGAGGCTCTTGGACCGCAGCTCATGAGCGGCTTCAACCTCTCGGAATGGGCGCTGCGGCACCGCGCGCTCGTCTGGTTCTTTATCGCCGTCATCCTCATCGCCGGCGCGGTCTCCTACCTTCGGCTCGGCCGGGCGGAGGATCCTGCTTTCACCTTCAAGTCGATGCTGGTGGAAGTGCGCTGGCCGGGAGCGACGATCGAGGACATGATTGAGCAGGTCACCGACCGTCTCGAGCGGAAGCTCCAGGAGACGCCGGGCCTCGACTACGTCAGGAGCTTCACCGCGCCCGGCAGGACCGTGCTCTTCGTCTGGGTGCGCGGAGACGTGCCGCCGGCCGAGGTGTCGGAAACCTGGTACCAGGTCCGCAAGAAGGTCGGAGACATCCGCGCGAGCCTTCCCCAAGGGGTCGTCGGCCCGTTCTTCAACGACGAGTTCGGCGACACCTACGGCATCATCTACGCCTTCACCGCCGACGGCTTCACGCATCGCGAGCTCCGGGACACGGTGGAGGACGTTCGCTCGCGCCTGCTCACGATCGACAACGTCGCGAAGGCCGACATGTTCGGCGTGCAGGACGAGAAGATATACATCGAGTTCTCGGTCGCGCGCCTTGCCGGCCTCAATCTCGACAGGGAGGCCCTGATAAGATCCCTCCAGGGGCAGAACGCCATCACGCCGGCGGGCGTCATCGAGGGCGACGACGAGAAGATCCTCGTGCAGGTCGAGGGCGCCTTCCGCTCCGAGGCGGACCTCCGCCGCGTCAATTTCGCCGTCGACGGACGCATGCTCCGCCTCAGCGACGTCGCCACCGTGACCCGGTCCTATGGAACGCCGCCGCAGCCGATGTTTCGCTTCAACGGCGGGCCGGCGATCGGCCTGGGGATCGCCATGACGCCCGGCGGCGACATTCTGGAGCTGGGGGAGAATGTGCGCCGGGCGATGGCGGAGATCGTCGCCGATTTGCCGATCGGCATGGAGCCGCACCTCGTGGCCGACCAGCCGCAGGTCGTGGAGGAGGCGGTCAGCGAGTTCACTGGCGCGCTCTGGGAAGCCGTGGCGATCGTGCTCGCCATCAGCTTCCTCAGCCTCGGCCTGCGTGCCGGCGCGGTGGTGGCATGCGCGATTCCGCTGGTTCTCGCGGCCGTCTTCGTCGCCATGGACTATCTGGCGATCGATTTACAGCGGATATCGCTCGGGGCGCTCATCATCGCTCTCGGCCTGCTCGTCGACGACGCGATGATCACCGTGGAGATGATGATAACGCGGCTCGAGCAAGGCTGGGACAAGCTCCGAGCCGCCACCTATGCCTATACCTCGACGGCGTTTCCGATGCTGACGGGAACGCTGATCACCGCCTTCGGATTCATTCCGGTCGGCTTCGCGCAGAGCGCCGCGGGCGAGTACACGTTCTCGCTGTTCGCGGTGGTCGCCGTCGCGCTCCTCATCTCGTGGATCGTGGCGGTGGTGTTCACGCCACTCATCGGCGCGGCGATCCTGCGCGAGAAGCCGGGCGCGCACGGCGAGGAGCATGAGGGACGCATCAACCGTCTCTACCGGCGGGGCGTCGTCGGGGCGATGCGCTGGCGCTGGGTGACCATTGCGCTGACGCTCGCTTTGCTGGGCGTGGCGATTTTCGGCATGCGCTTCGTCTCGCAGCAGTTCTTCCCGGCCTCCGACCGGCCCGAGCTTCTGGTCGACGTCAGGCTCTCGGCGGCATCGTCGCTCTACGCAACGGACCGCGCTGCCGCGGCGCTGGACGATCTCCTCGCGCAGGAGCCGGAGATCGAGCGCTGGACGACCTACGTCGGCAGCGGCACGGTGCGGTTTTATCTCCCCTTGTACGTCGAAGTGCCGAACGACTTCATCGCGCAGGCGGTCATCGTCACCGAAAGCCTGGAGGCGCGGGAAAGGGTGCGCGCCCGGCTGGAAGCGGCCATCGGCGAGCACATCCCGAACGCAGTCTGGAGGCTGGCGCCGCTGGAGCTCGGGCCGCCCATCGGATGGCCGCTTCAGTACCGCGTGGCGGGGCCCGATATCGAACGCGTCAGGGAGATCGGCAACGAGGTCGCCGCGATCGTGGCTTCTCATCCGGGAACCTCGAAGGTCAACTTCGACTGGATGGAGCCGGTGCGGACGCTGCGCGTGGAGGTCGACCAGGACCAGGCTCGCCTGCTCGGGGTGAGCTCGGAGCAGCTGGCGAACAGCCTCAACGCGGTCGTGTCCGGCCAGGCCGTTACGCAGATTCGCGATGGCATCTACACGGTCGACGTGATCGCTCGGGCCGAGCACGAAGACCGGATCTCGCCGGCGGCGCTCAGGACGCTTCCCATCCCGCTTCCGAACGGCGGAACCGTCCCGCTGCTTCAGGTCGCCTCCGTCCAGTACGGCCAGGACTATCCGCTGATCTGGCGCCGGCAAAGGGTTCCCACGCTGACTGTCCAATCCGACGTGGCGCCGGGCGCCTTGCCCGAAGCCATCGCCGGCGACCTGAACGAGCGGATCACGGCCTTTGATGAGCAGCTCGAATCCGGCTACTCCGTCGTCGTGGGCGGAGGAATTGAGGAATCGGTCGAGTCGCGCGCCTCGGTTGCCGCGGTCCTTCCGCTCGCCGGGATGCTGATGCTGATCGTCCTTATGATCCAGCTGCAGAGCTTTCAGCGGGCGTTCCTGGTCGTCAGCGTGGCGCCGTTCGGGATAATCGGGGTGGTCGCCGCCATGCTCCTGTCGGGCAAGCCGCTCGGCTTCGTGGCGCTGCTCGGCGTAATCGCCCTGGTCGGCATGATCATCCGGAACTCGGTCATTCTGGTCGATCAGATCGAGGTGGAAGTCGGGAAAGGCCTCGCGCCCTGGGACGCGGTCGTGGAAGCCAGCGCCAACCGTTTCCGTCCGATCCTCCTGACGGCGGCAGCCGCCATCCTCGCGATGATCCCGATCGCCCCGACCGTGTTCTGGGGCCCGATGGCCTACGCCATCATGGGCGGGCTGGCCGTCGCGACGGCGCTGACGCTGGTCTTCCTGCCGGCGCTCTACGTGGCGTGGTTCCGCATCAGGGAGCCGGGGACGGTGCGACCGGTGCGCGGCCACGCGCCCGAGCCGGCCCTCTGAAGATGCGATTCTTTGCCGGCGCTTGAGCTAGGACGGCAATTTGTGGCGATCCTCACTGCGTCCCCGTTGGAAAGCGTAGTCTGGTTGGATACAGTTGGATTTGCCTGTTTGGGCGGGGAGGGGTTCGGCGGCGACGCCGAAACTGAGTGATGCGGTTCCGGAAATTGAAGATCGCCGCGGCGGTTCTCGGTGTTATCATCGTGGCCGGCGCCGTGGCCATTTGGCTCAACCTGCGGCCGACGGAGGAAGACGACGCTGCGATCGCCCATGCCTGCGCCGACATGGTGACCGAAGGGCTGCCTCCGGTCGCCGCCGACCGCCGGGAGCGGTTTCTCGGAAAGGTCAGCGAGGCCAAGGCCAGATGCCGCGGCGGCGAGCGCGCGGTAGCGCTGCGGGACACGCCCTGGGTCGACTGGGGGAACTATTGGGGCACGGGCGACGCCAGCTCGACGTCCGACCGGTTCCGCCCGTCGTCGCACATCTTCAACCGGGGGAAGCGGGGCGTCGACGGTGCCCTGCTCGATATCGAGTATCAGCGCATGGAGCTGATCAAGTTCAACCTTTTCGACAACAGCACCTACGAGACGTACGCAACCGGCGAAGGCGGCCCGGCGCTCAGGGTGTGGCCGGAGATGCGCCTCCCCGAGGATCATTCGACCTACGCCGCGCTGAGCGTGGATGAAGATGGCAATCAGCTCTGCCAGGGGGAGCTGATCCGCTTCCGCACGCTCACCGGGATATGCAACGACATCCGCAATCCGGCGATGGGCTCGACCGGGCAGGTCTTCGTACGCAACGTGGCCTTCGAGACGACCTACCCCGAGCTAGGCTTGGACGAGCTTGCGAAGAATCGGCACGGCGACAGGATCGGGCTGTTGAGCCCCGACCCGCAGGTGATCAGCCGCGTGCTGTTCACGCGCGACCAGTCGGATGCGCCGAACTGCAATCACGGCCGGGGCGCGCCGGGTGATCCCACCGCCGACTGCGACTACAAGAAGGCTCCGTTCTTCAACGTGCTGGCGGCGTTCTGGATTCAGTTCATGACGCACGACTGGTTCTCGCACCTGGACGACGCGCGGAACGACGGAACGCGGATCATGGCCGGTCTCGGATGCGCCAGCGAGCGCGTCGAGAACGAGATCGTGCCGGTGTCGGCGGAGCGGGCGGCCGAGCTCGGGTGCCGCCCGGAAGACAGGATGGAGGCGGCCCTGATCGCCGACGGCGAGCCGCCGCCGACCTTCGAGCAGGGCGGCGTGGACCGGCCGGTCCGATCCTACAAGACCACACGCAACAATGTGACCGCCTGGTGGGACGCTTCGCAGATCTACGGGTCGGACGAGCGGTCCCGCCGTCGCGTGCGGCGCGACCCGGAAGACCCGGCGAAGCTCATGCTGACTGGCGACGGCGGAGGGGGCGTTCTGCCGATCTTCCGCCAGGCGTGCAGGTCAGCAAGCGCGGAAGGGGAGGACTGCGATCCGATACAGCGGGAGTGGGCCGGCCAGGAAGCCACGGCCTTTCCCGACAACTGGTCGCTTGGGCTCAGCTTCTATCACAACCTCTTCGCGCGCGAGCACAACGCCATCATCGATACGTTCCGCGCGAAAGCGGCGGAGGACCCTGACGAGGATTCCGGCCTGCGCAATCCAGAGCGTCCGGGCGAGGCGATCGCCTACGCAGAGATAACCGACGACGAGCTCTTCGAGATCGCGCGCCTGATCGTGGCGGCCGAGATCGCCAAGATCCACACGATAGAATGGACGACGCAGCTCCTCTACAACGAGCCGCTCCACACCGGCATGAACTCGAACTGGTCGGGCGTATTCGCCGACTTCCCGCTCGCCGCCGAGGTGAGCGAGCGGCTGGTGAAGCGGCTCAGCGCGTCGGAAGACCCCGAGCGCTCCAATCAGCTCTACTCCGCCTTTGCCGCCGGAGCCGGCATCGTCGGGCGCGGAAGCAGCCGAAGGTTCCCGCCCTATCTGCCGGATTGGCTCTCGTGGGACCGTTGGAGCATCGAGAACCCCGACGACGTGAACGGCGGCACCAACCATTTCGGCGCCCCTTTCAACTTCCCCGAGGATTTCCCGTCGGTCTACCGCCTGCATGCGCTGGTGCCGGACATGCTGGAGTACCGGGATTTCGACGCCGATCCCAATGCGATCCAGGAGCGTCTGCCGCTCGTCGACACCTTCCGTGGCAAGGCCGCCTCGGTGATGCGCGAGCGCGGGCTGACCGACATCGCCCTCTCGATGGGCCGGCAGCGCCTCGGCCTCCTGCTTCTGCGCAACCATCCGCAGTTCCTGCAGAACCTCGACCTCAGGCCGCGCATGGACACGACGATCGACGTTGCGGCGCTCGACATCATCCGCGACCGCGAGCGCGGAATGCCGAGGTTCAACGAGTTTCGCCGCCAGATCGGCTTGAGGCAGCTGACGAGCTTCGACGATTTCATCGACCAGCGCCTGCCGCAGGATTCCCCGGAACGCGCCGAGCAGGAGGAGCTGGTCGAGGCGATACGATCGGTCTACGGGCAGCACCGCTGCGACGACTCGAAGGTCATCAGCGACGCGCAGCTCGGCGTGAACGGCGAGCCGATCACCGATTGCCTCGGACATCCCGACGGCACCATGGTCGACAATGTCGAGGACGTCGACGTCGTGGTGGGCTTCCACGCCGAGACCACACGGCCGCACGGCTTCGCCATATCGGAGACCCAGTTCCACATCTTCATCCTCAACGCCTCGCGGCGGTTGTTCAGCGACCGCTTCTTCACCTCCAGCTTCCGGCCGGAGTTCTATACGCATCTGGGCATCGAATGGGTGATGAATAACGGCCCGACCGGGAAACAGTGGGAGCAGGAGTCGAACGGCCACACCGAGGAGGTGCTGCCGCTGAAGCGCGTCCTCCTGCGCACGGTGCCGGAGCTTGCACCGGAGCTGGAGCACGTGGTCAACAGCTTCGATCCGTGGGCGCGCGACCGCGGGGAGTATTATTCGCTGGCCTGGAAGCCGAGGCCGGACGCTGAGGGCGATCCGGCGTTCGCCGAGTAGCAGATCGACGCAAAGGGGGGAGCAATGGAAATTGGAAGGGCTGGGGCGGGGCGAAGCCGGCATGGCTGACCGGGCGCAGAGCGACGCGGCGACGCCATCCGATTCCCGTGCGGGAGCGGCGGCAGGGGGAAGGGCAGAGAAGGTTCCGGCGCGGATGGGGCGCGAATCGGGATCGCTGCAGTCGTTCTTCCGGCGGGCGCCCTGGGCCCGCATCCCGATGGATTTCGCCGACCGCGTCATCACCGCGCGCCACTGGATCGGCTTCGCGGACTATGTGAACGGCTGGCGCTATCTGAGGCCGGACAGCACCCGGCTCGCCCGCGGAATCATGGTCCTGACCAGGCCGGTGGGGGCGCGCACCGCCGCGCTACGCGCGCGGAGCGAAGGCTTCCGCCGGTTCGATTGGGCGATGCGCAGGCACTTCTGGTCGCTCATCTGGTCGATGACGATCGCCTACCGCTACCGGCCGCGCCGGCCGTGGAGGCCGCGTCGCGAGAAGCCGATCGGCATGGAGCCGCCGACGGCGCGCCACCCCGACTTCAAGGCGGAGGTGCTGCGCTTTCCCGATTCGGTGCCCCTGCAGGAAGCGAGCTTCGGCAGCGATCTCTGGGTGGAGGTGCTGCACCTCTTGCAGGACGTCTATCCGATCATGGCGCCGAACCAGGACCGCGCCTCCGACGATCCCGACGAGCGGCTGGCGCAGTGCTACACGCGGCTCTTCCGCTGGATACGCCAGCCCCCCAGGTGGCATCCGGACCTGGCTGCGGCGTCGGCTTCCCACAATCTCTTAGGCGCGCTCGCGCTCGGTGGTCCGTTCGCCAAGCTTCTCCAATGCGTGGACGCGGAGAAAGGCCTATACACGATCGATCTGAGCCACATGCACGAATACCCCGTGCGCGACGGGCTCATGCGGCTCGGCTGCCGGGTCAACTACGAGGTCCGGGACGGCCTCATGGTGACCACCGACATCGTCTACGAAGGGGAGCCGGTGAAACCGGGCGAGCCGCGCTGGAAAATGGTGGAGCAGATCGCCATGGCGTCGCTGGTGACGCATCTCACCGTCTGGCGACAGGGGATGGAGTATCACGCGTCGGGCCTGGCGTCGCTTCCGGCCACCGTTTACGGCCTGCCGCCCGATCATCCGCTGCGGCGCCTGATGACGCCGCACATCGTCGACACCACGTCGGTGAGCTACTACACGCACCTGACTCTCCGCCGGACCGGCTTCGACGTGACCGGCTTCACTTTCCCGCTCGACACGCTGTTCAAGTATTACGACGACGGCGCGCGCGCGTTCGACCTGTCGCGGCTCGACATCCGCATCGACAAGGAACGCCGCGGTATCCCGGACCACCTGGACTATCCGTACCACGAGCAGGCGCTGCGCTACTACGAGCTGTTCGAATCCTACGTGCGCGCCTACGTGAGCCACTACTATCCGACGCAGGAGTCGCTGGCGCGGGATGCCCCCGCGCACATCTGGTTCGAGACCCTCGACCGCACCATCCAGAACGGCGTGCGCGGCTATGTGCCGACGCTCGACAGGGAAGGCCTGATCAGGCTCTGCACGGTGCTCATCTACTCCGTCGTCATCGGGCACGACGAGAACTCGCTGTGGGACTATGCGGTCTTCATGCCGACGCTGGTTCATGCGGACGGGCTGCCCATGACGCTGGGCGAAGTCCAGTGCGTCAGCAATTTCCAGCTCGTCGTCTGCTCGGCCGTCAGCGACCTGATGAGCGATTTCTCCTACCTGGCGCTCGACAGGGAGGGGGCGGAGCTGATGCGCAAGATGCAGAACGACCTCGCCGCGCTGCAGGCCGAGATGGAGGCCGACGGCGATACGTACTGGCGCGTCTATCCGGCCTCGCTGAAATCCAGCGTCGCGTGCTGATGCCATGACCTTCGAGCCGATCCTCCAGGAGCTCAAGTTCCGCAACCTGACGGTCAAGAACCGCGTCTTCAGATCGAGCATCTCCGGGCGCTTCGACAATTACGACGGCTCGGGCAACCAGGCGCGTCTCAACTGGGAGACCAAGTTCGCCCGCGGCGGCGTCGGCGCCATCATCACGTCCTTCGTGCCGGTGAGCATCCGCGGACGTATCGTGCCCGGCTACGCTACCATCGACCACGACGATAAGATCCCGTTCTGGCGGGCGGTCGGCGAATCCGTGCACGAGCACGACTGCAGGTTCCTCCTGCAGCTCAGCCATTCGGGACGCCAGCAGGACATCGGCGGGATCGAGAACCAGTACCGCCGGGCGCTGAGCTCGACCGGCAAGACGGAATCGCTGCACGGCTTCCTCTGCCAGGCGATGACGAAGGAGGATATCCGGCAGACGGTGGAGGACTTCGCGGAGGGCGCCAGGCGGGCGCGCGAGGCGGGTCTCGACGGCATCGAGCTGCACAGCGCCAACGGCTACCTGTTCACGCAGTTCTTCAGCTCCGCCATCAACGACCGCAAGGACGAGTACGGCGGGTCGCTGGAGAACCGCGCCCGCTTTGCCCGCGAGGTCGTGCAGGCGATACGCAGGAAGGTCGGGAAAGACTTCCACCTTCAGTTCAAGATATCGGCCGTGGACTACAACAACGCCGTCTTCTTCTGGGAGAAGAAGGGCGACGGGCTGCCGGAATCGGTCCAGATATCCAAGTGGATGGTCGAGGAAGGCGTGGACGCGATCCACGTCTCGTGCGGCAACATGTTCCCGCATCCACGTAACCCGATGGGGCCGTTCCCGGCGCGCGAGGGCGTCAAGTGGTACGACGTGATGCTTTCGAGCGGCCTACACACGCACCGCGTCTATTCCTTCCTCCGCAACCCGCTGAAGCGGCCGATCTTCAATTATCTCTGGGAGCGGACGCAGGAGCGCCACGACAGGATCGAGGGCGCCAACCTTGCGGACTGCCGGGAAATCCGCGAAGCCATCCGGCCGATCGCGCCCGACGTCCCCGTCATCTGCACCGGCGGCTTCCAGACGGGGCGGGTGATCGCCGAGGCGATCGGGCGCGGCGACTGCGATGCCGTCTCAATCGCGCGGCCACTCATCGCCAACAATGACATGGTCAGGTATTTCGAGCGCGGCGAGGAGCTGCCGGACAAGCTGAAGTGCACCTATTGCAACAAGTGCCTCATCAACATCCTGGAGAACCCGCTCGCCTGCTACGAGCTTTCGCGCTTCGACAATGACTACGACCGGATGATCGCGCAGGCGATGACGGTCTACGAACCGAAGCCGTTTCACTAGAAGCGGGGGCGAGATGGCACGCAGTCGCGATCCCCTCACGCCGCTCGAGGCCGCGGTCAGGCGGCGCTCGATCCGGCGGTGGGCGGTGGGCCTCGTCATACTGGTTTTGCTGGTGGCGGCGATCGCGTGGCTCATCCAGCGCTACGCGAGCAACGAGCCGGTCGCCTATGCCGACATCGTGGATCACTTCAAGTACGGCTCCATCGGCAGCGACATCGAGAATGGCCTGCCGGTGCGCATCCTGCAGGTGCTTCCGCGCATGTTCCCCGAATACCTGCCGGAGGGCGAGGCGAGGGATTATACGGCTTTCGGCCTGATCCAGGAGCCCGGACATGCGCTGCCCATCGGGTTCTCGCAGCGCCGCCGCGTGATCGAGCTTGCCGGCTTCAACTGCGCGCTGTGTCATGTCGGCGAGGTGCGCGCGTCGCCCGATGCTGATCCGCAGGTGATCCCGGGCATGCCGTCCAACACCGTGGACCTCTCCGCGCTGTTCGACTTTCTCATCAACAGCGCCGGTGACAACCGCTTCACGGCGGACAACATCATCGCCGAGATGGAGAAGGACGGCGGCCTCTTCTTCGTCGACCGGCTCATCTACCGGCTGGCCGTGCCGCAATTGCAGGCCGGCCTCTTGAAGGCCGGCGTACAGATGGACCGGTTCATGCTGCCCGAGCATCCGCGGTTCGGGCCGGGCCGCATCGACACGTTCAACTTCTACAAGGTCAACCAGTTCTCCGAGCACTATCCGCCCGGCTCCATCGCCGAGGAGGAGCGCGTCGGCACCGTGGATTTTCCGTCCATCTGGAACCAGCGGCCGCGCCACGGGATGAACCTGCACTGGGACGGCAACAACGATTCCGTCCGCGAGCGCAATTTCAGCGCGGCCTTCGGCGCCGGCGCGACGCGGGAGAACGTCGACAGCGCCTCCTTCGATCGGGTCACGGCCTGGCTGGAGGACCTGCCGCCGCCGCCTTACCCGTTCGAGGTCACCTCGGACCAGGACGTGCTGGCGCGCGGCGAGGCGGTTTATGGCGAGCGCTGCGCCTCCTGCCACAGCTTCGAGGGAAGCGAGGTCGGTCAGGTCGATCCGATCGACCGGATCGCGACCGACAGGCGCCGGCTCGATTCCTATACGGAGAAGATCGCCGAAATTCAGCTGAGCTACGGCGACGGCTACGACTGGGACTTCAGCCGCTTCCGCAAGACGAACGGCTACGCCAACCATCCGCTCGATGGAATCTGGGCGAGGGCGCCCTATCTCCACAACGGCTCGGTGCCCACGCTGTGGGACCTGCTGACGCCTGAAGAGGAGCGCAACGGCGGGCGCGGCTTCTTCTATCGCGGCCACGGCGTCTACGATCAGGAGGATGTCGGCATCCGCACGAACGTGGAGGAGGTGAACGGCCGCAAGTCGTTCCGCTTCGTCATCTCCGAGCCCGGAAACGGCAATCAGGGCCATAGCGGCCCGCGCTACGGAACCGACCTCAGCGACGAGGACAAGAGGGCGCTGATCGAATACATGAAGACGCTGTGAAGCCGTGCCGACCTACCCCAAGACCCGGCGTCGCGATGCGTTGCGGCTGCTGGCGCGGCTGGCGGGTGCGCGCCTTCGCGGCGGCGACACGGGCGCAGCCATAGGAACATGGCTGCGCGAGCAGACGGCGCGCCTGAACAGCCCCGACATCGTTATCGACCTGATCGTGCGGCGCGGGCTGTTCGTCTCCGGCCGGGAGCTTTCCGCGCACGTGCTGGCGGCCGAGCCATCGGCGCAGGGTTTCGCCTCCGGCACGATGAAGCGGAAGGCGATGTCGTTCCTGGCGCCGCACGCCCTCACCATCGCTCAAGACGGGGAGTGGCGGGCGCTCCGCGCCTACAACGAGACGGTTCTTCAGACGGGCAGGCCGCACGCGCACCTGCCCGCTGCGCTTTCGGCGGTGAAGGAAGCGTTCGCCGAGCCGGTCGAGGGCCTCGGCGATATCCGCGCCCGAATGGGGCAGGTCATGCTCACCGTCGTGTTCGGCAAGGACCAGGCACCAGCGCACCTTATCGAGGACATCCAGGAGCTGTTCTCGGAGGTGAACGCGAAGACGGCGCTTCTCGGCAGCCGCAAGAAGGCACTGCGCGATCGGTTCAAGGAAGAGCTGCGCCGGCTCTGGCAGCGCGGGGCGGACATGGGGGAGCCGGCGCTGCTGGCGCGCGCGCACGAGGCGGCAGCCTCTGTCGAGAGCCCTCATGCAAGCGAGGAGGTGCTGGTCGATCAGATCCCGCACTGGATGTTCACCTTCACCAATTCCGGCTCGGACCTGCTTCACCGTTCGCTCGCGATGATCGCCGCGCGTCCCGACACGCTGGCCGCCGTGCGCCGCGAGATCGCAGCCGTGGGAGCGCTCGACGCGCCGGAGAAGGTGCATGCGCTCCGACTGCTGGAGGCGTGCATCCTTGAGACGGGACGCCTGTTCCCGCCCGTGGCCGTGGCGACGCATCACGCGGCGCGGGAGACCTCGTTCCGGGGGAAGGAGATTCCGGCCGGCACGGAGATGCTGCACCACTTTCCCTTCACGAACCGCGACACCGCACGCGACCCGTTCGCCTCGCATTTCCGGCCCGAGCGCTGGCTTGAGCCGGATGCCGCCGCGTTCGCGGACTACCCGAACCTGTTCCTGAGCGGCGCGCGCGCCTGTCCGGGCCGCTCGCTGATCATGTTCGTGGAGAAGGCGGCGCTCGCCATGCTGCTCGGCGGCGGCCCCATCCCCCCGGCGCACGAGGCGTTACGGAAGGACCCTCTGCCGGTCACGTTCCCCGCCTGAGGCGGCCGACTATCGTGCCGCCAAACCGTCCGCCTGCTTCAGCACCGCCGACAGGCTGGCGGGCTTGAGCGCATGCTGGCGCAGGTCGAGGCCGGAGAGGAGATCGACGATGTGGCTCAGCATCAGATCGGCGGCGTCTTTGCCGCGCCGGGCATGGAGATCGTCGC
>CAZMJQ010000394.1:0-8268 GCA_964566475.1 uncultured Propylenella sp.
GGCACACCCCTCCTGCTCGACGGCGACGGATTGCGGCTGAAGGCGCTGTCGCGCGACGGCGCGGCCATTCCGAACGAGGCCTACGAGGCGACGCCGGAGCGCCTGACGCTCAACACCCCTCCCCCGCATCCCTTCTCGCTCGAGATCGCGACCGAGCTCAACCCGTCGGCCAACAGCGCGCTGATGGGGCTCTATCGTTCCAACGGCGTCTACACCACGCAATGCGAGGCGGAAGGCTTCCGCCGCATCACCTACTTCCTCGACCGCCCGGACGTGCTCTCCGTCTACACCACGCGGATCGAGGCGAAGGCCACGGAAGCACCCGTGCTGCTGTCGAACGGCAACCTCGTCGACTCCGGCGAGATTGCCGGCGCGGACCGGCACTTCGCCGTCTGGCACGACCCCTTCCCGAAGCCGTCCTACCTCTTTGCGCTCGTCGGCGGCGCGCTTTCCGCCATCCACGACACCTTCGAGACCCGCTCGGGACGGAAGGTGCGGCTCGGCATTTACTGCGAGCCCGGCAAGGAGGAGCGCTGCCGCTACGCCATGGGGGCGCTGAAGCGCTCCATGCTGTGGGACGAGGAGCGCTTCGGCTGCGAGTACGACCTCGACGTCTTCAACATCGTCGCCGTCTCCGACTTCAACATGGGGGCGATGGAGAACAAGGGCCTCAACGTCTTCAACGACAAATACGTGCTGGTCGATCCGGAGAGCGGCACGGACCAGGATTACGCGCATGTCGAAGCGGTCATCGCGCACGAATACTTCCATAACTGGACGGGCAACCGCATCACCTGCCGCGACTGGTTCCAGCTCTGCCTGAAGGAAGGGCTCACCGTCTTCCGCGACCAGGAGTTCACGTCGGACATGCGCTCGCGCGCGGTGAAGCGCATCTCCGACACGGCGGACCTGCGCCAGCACCAGTTCCCGGAGGACGCCGGCCCGCTCGCGCACCCGGCGCGGCCGCGCACCTACCGGGAGATCAACAATTTCTACACGGCGACCGTCTACGAGAAGGGCGCGGAAATCTGCCGCATGCTCCAGACCATTCTCGGCCGCGACGGGTTTCGCGCCGGAATGAACCTCTACCTCGAGCGGCACGACGGCGACGCCGCCACGATCGAGGACTTCCTCGCCTGCTTCGCAGAGGCGGCCGGCACGGACCTCGACCAGTTCGCACTCTGGTACCACCAGGCGGGGACCCCGACAGTCTCGGTGCGCCACCGCTACGAGCCGGAGCAGGAGCGGCTGACTCTGGAGCTGCGGCAGGACATCCCCGAGACGCCCGACCGCATGCCGAAGAAGCCGATGCACATTCCAATCGCATTCGGCCTGGTGGGACCGGACGGCCAGGACCTGAGCTACGCGAACGCGAGGGGCGCGACCGTGGCCGACGGCGTGATCCATCTCACCAAAGGCCGGCAGGAGGTCGTCTTCGAAGGCGTGAGGGCGCGAGCCATCCCATCCCTGTTCCGTCAGTTCTCCGCGCCCGTGCATGTCAACTCCGACCTCAGCACGGAGGACCTCCTCTTCCTGATCGGGCGCGACCCGGATCCCTTCAACCGCTGGGAGTCGGCACAGCAGATCGCCCTTGCCATGCTGAATAAGGCGACGGCCGCGATCCGCGCCGACAGGTCGCCGGCCTTCGATCCGCGCTTCGCCGAGGAGCTTGCGCGCCTTGCCTCGAACGACGATCTCGACGCAGCCTTCCGCGCGCAGGCGCTGACCATGCCGAGCGAGATCGACGTCGCGCAGGCGATCGCCCGCGACGTCGATCCGGACGCCATTCACGCCGCGCGTCGCGCCCTGCTTGCGATGCTCGGCGAGGAGATCGGCGCCACGCTTTCGCAGATCGCCGGACGCACGAAGCCGAGCCGGCCATTCTCGCCCGACGCCGAGAGCGCCGGCCGCCGGGCGCTGACCCATGCCGCATGGGGGCTGCAGGCGCTGGGCGGCCTGATGAGCGGCAGCGACCTGCTCCTGCACTTCGACGAGGCGGAGAACCTGACCGACCGGCTCGCGGCGCTTCGCATCCTCGTGCATCTTGAGCTCGACGGGGCGGGGGAAGCGCTTCAACGCTTCCACGACCGCTACCGCGACAACCCGCTGGTGCTCGACAAATGGTTCGCCGTGCAGGCCACCGCCCCGAGCCACGGCACGCTGGAGCGCGTCGAAGCGCTCATTGCCAACCCGGCGTTCTCGCTGAAGAACCCGAACCGGGTCTACGCGCTCATCCGCTCCTTCGCGGCGGCCAACCCGGTCGGCTTCAGCCGCCCCGACGGCGCGGGCTACCGTTTCGTCGCGGACATGATCGGCCGACTCGACCCGCAGAACCCGTCCGTCGCCGCGCGGGTGGCTACCGCCTTCCGCTCCTACCGGATTCTGGAGCCCAAGCGGCGCGAACAGGCGCAGGCCGCCCTCCAGCGAATCCGCGACTCTAAGGGGCTGTCGCGCGACGTCTCCGACATTGTCGGGCGCACGCTCGACGGGTAGGCTTCCACAACCTGACCGGATTGTGACGAAATCCGGCAAAGCATGTGGACAAGCGGATTCGGCTTGATTCAAATGGAAGTGATTCGGGAGGCGGCCGGATCGCAGCCTACAGGAGGCCACGGCATGACGCGGCCGCGGGGGCCCATGGCGTCAGCGCTCCGGCGCATACCGGACATCTATCGGCTCGACAGTGCGGCGCTGGCCGGCCATGCCCGCCTGTTCGTCCACCCGGCCTATGCGCGGCTCGTCAACAGCGAGCCCTACGTCAAGCGCGTCATCCCGATCCTCATCATCCTGTTCGTCGTGGCGCTGGCGCTGATGCGCGGCGTGGCGCTCTACCAGGCGCGCGACAACGTCGAGACCAACGCCAAGCTCCGCCTCTCTCTTATCGCGACGGCCATCACGAGCGAGCTTGCGCAGTCGCCGCTGCCGGTGTCGCTGGCGGAGCCTTCGGAGATGCTGCAGGGGCAGCTGGAGAACGCGCTGCCGCCGCACGCCACAACGCAGGGCCGGCGCATCCTTGTCATGGACCCGCAGGGCATGGTCGTCGCCTCGGCGCCGCGTGAGCCGGGGATGATCGGCCGCTTCGCCGACGACATCTTCGGGCCCAGTCAGCCCCTGACGACGCTCGGCGAGCGCGCCGGCGTGCTGCGGCTGACGCTGACCTCGGACGAGGAGGTCATCGCAACCATCCACCGCAATCAGGAGAATGTCGGCGGATCGATCGCGGTCGTGCAGGCGACCTCGGGCGTCTTCGCCGAATGGCGCAGGACCGTGTCGCGCGAGGCCACCGTCTTCGTGGCGACGAGCCTCGTCCTGGTGCTGCTCGGCTTCGCCTATCACGCGCAGACCGCGCGCGCCCACGAGGCCGACTTCATCTACACCGCCACGCAGCACCGCTTCCACACGGCTCTGAGCCGCGGCTATTCCGGGCTGTGGGACTGGGACCTGTCGCGCGGCGCGGTCTTCTGGTCGCAGTCGATGTTCGAGATACTCGGCCTGGAGCCGGAGAACCGGCTCCTCTCCGTCGGCGAGGTCGGGGCCCTGATCGTCTCCGACGACATCGACCTCGTCGCTCTCGCCAACGGGCTGATGAACGGCGAGACGGACCACATCGACCGCGAGTTCCGCATGCGCCACGCCGACGGGCACTGGGTATGGATACGCGCCCGCGCCGAGGTCGTGGCGGAGGTCGAGGACGAGCCGCACCTTGTCGGGATCGCCGTGGAAGTGACCGAGCAGAAGCGCCTGATCGAAGCCTCTCGCACGGCCGACATCAGGCTGCGCGACGCCATCGAGGCGATCTCGGAGGCCTTTGTCCTTTGGGACGCCGACAACCGGCTGGTGCTGTGCAACAGCAAGTATCAGCAGCTCTACGAGCTGCCCGACGAGCTCATCCGGCCCGGCACGCCCTATACGGAGATCGCCCGCTACGGGCGCCGGCCGATCGTCGCAAACGCCTTCGACGGCGAGACCGGCAGCGGCGCGCGCTCCGTGGAGGCGCGCGTGGAGGACGGCCGCTGGCTGCAGATCAACGAGCGGCGCACCGACGACGGCGGCTTCGTGTCGGTCGGCACCGACATCACCGCGCTCAAGGAGAACGAGGCGCAGCTCATCGAGAACGAGCAGGCGCTCACCAAGATGGTCGACGACCTGCGACGCTCGCGCCAGCAGCTGGAAACGCAGGCGCAGCAGCTCGTCGAGCTTGCGGAGAAATACGCGGCTGAGAAGGAGAAGGCCGAGGACGCCAACCGCATCAAGTCGGAGTTCCTCGCCAACGTCTCGCACGAGCTGAGGACGCCGCTCAACGC
Organism: uncultured Propylenella sp.; assembly: GCA_964566475.1. Lineage (GTDB taxonomy): Bacteria > Pseudomonadota > Alphaproteobacteria > Rhizobiales > Afifellaceae > DASWJZ01. The sequence continues at coordinate 4,305 of CAZMJQ010000394.1, forward strand.
CATCATCGGGTTCTCCGAGATGATGCTTTCGGGCGCCTTCGGGCCGCTCGGCGACGACAAGTACGGAGAGTACTGCCGCGACATCCGCGAGAGCGGCGCGTTCCTGCTCCGCATCATCACCGACATCCTCGACATGGCGCGCCTGGAAGCGGGGCGGCTGGAGATCGACCGCGAGCCGCTGGAGCTCGACCGGCTGATCGAGGAGACGCTGTCGGCCTATGCCCGCACGGCGGAGGAGAACGGGATCGAGATCGTCACCAGGACGGCGCCGGGCATCACGCTCTCCGCCGACCGCCAGGCGGTGCGCCAGGTGCTCGACAATCTCGTCTCCAACGCGGTGAAGTTCACGCCCGAGCACGGCACGATCGGCATCCGCACAACGCGCCGGCGCGACGGCGCGGTGCTGGTGGTGGAGGATACGGGGATCGGCATACCGCAGGCGGCGCTCGACAAGCTCGGCCGGCCCTTCGAGCAGGTGCAGAGCCCGCTCACGCGCAATCACAAGGGCTCGGGACTCGGGCTGGCGATCTCCCGCTCGCTCGTGGCGCTGCACGGCGGGCGCATGGACATCGTCTCGCACGAGGGCGCCGGTACGAAGGTCACCGTGTTCCTGCCCTTCCGGCCGGCCGCCTCCGGAAGCATCGCCGCCGCCTGACCCCGACGTCTATTCGGCTGCCGCTACCTGGCGGCTCGGCTCGTTGGCCAGCGAGGCGTCGTGCACGAGGCTGAGCGCGGGGAGCGCGCCGTCCGCGGCGCGCCGCGGCGACGACGCCATCGTGAAGCGGTTGCGCCCGGCCTCCTTCGATCTGTAGAGCGCCTGGTCGGCCATGCGCATGAGCGAATCCATGTCCATGGCGTGGTCGGGATAGACGGCGATGCCGGCGGAGATCGTCACCGGGTCGATGGCCTGGCCGAGGAACTGGATGTCGCGCGTCTCGATCGCCCGCCGCAGCTCCTCGACGCGCTCCGCGGCGATCTCGGCGGAGAGCCCGGGAAACGCCAGCACGAACTCCTCGCCGCCGTGCCGGCACGCCACGTCGCCGGCGCGCGTGCGGCTCATCAGGATCTCGCCCACGGCCTTCAGCGCGGCATCGCCGGCGTCGTGCCCGTACCTATCGTTGAACCGCTTGAAGTAGTCGATGTCGAGCATCACCACGCTGATCGGCCCGTTGGCACGCGACGCACGATGGACCTCGCGCCTCAGCGTCTCCTGGAAGTAGCGCCGGTTGAACAGCCCGGTCAGAGGATCGCGGATCGCCTGCTCGCGCAGCGACTCGCGAAGCCGGATATTGGCGACCGCCAGCGAGAGCGTCTCGGAAACGTTGAAGTAGAAGTGCAGCCGGTCCTCCTCGACCAGGGGCTGGCTGCCGCGTTCGTCCCCGTCCCCGTCGATCCGGAAGTAGAGGACGCCGAGCGACTCCCCGTGCGCCATCAGCGGGACGCAGAGGTGCCAGTCGCCCTGCGTGACGTCGGCGTGCACGCAGGAAATCGCGTCGTGCCCCTTGCTCACCTGATGCGGCCGGCCGCAGCGCAACGCCCAGCAATCGTCCGGCGCGAAGAAGGCGCTCGAGGCCTCGACCGCGCCCCACGCCATGACGTTCTCGAGGTAGTCCTCGGTCTGTCCCGTCAGGTAGAGCGCGCCGGAGAGGTTGGGCGAGATGCCCTGCAGCCGGTCGCGGGCCACTTTGCTGACCTCCTCGATGGTGCGGCAGGCCTGAAAGAGCTGCGCCACGTCGCGGAAAAAGGCGGTGTCGTGCTGGCGCGAACTGAGGCCGGCGATCGTCCGCTCCAGCGTCTCCCCTGCCGCTCCACTGCTCGACGCGCTTCCCCGGCGCCCGGCCAGCCATTTCCGCGACGGTCGTGCCCGATTGGTACCGCCGTCGCGGCGCTCACGCGCAATGGTCAGCCACGCCGGGTACCGAAACCTCATGTTTTTCCCTCCGATTGCCGCGGCGCAGGCCATTCCCGGGACCGCAGCCATTGCCCCTGGCCACGTCGCGCCATCGCCGATCTAGAAACGTCCGAACCGAGGAAACCTCAATTCGGCGCGGGCCGAATCTCCTAATTTGACTCGAAACGGCAAACACTCCCGCTTGCGGTGATTTACGGTTGGTTGACGCAGGTGAATAAAGTCGGCAACCGCACATTGAAAGCGGTTCCTATTCTGCTCGCATTGACGACGGAAGCGCCCTCTATCCGGCCTCCACCTGGCCGTCCTCGACCAGCCATGCCACCGCCTCTTGCACAGCCGCGAAGGAGGTATAGCGCGGACGGTAGCCGAGCAGTCCCTGCGCCTTGGCGATCGAGCAGCTGGGGCTGCGCGCAATGTGCTCCCGCGTTGCCGTGGCCTCGTTCTCGCTGACGCCCGTCTTCCAATCCTCCCACGGCAGGAACGTCAGGCTCGGCTCCTTGCCGAACCAGGCCGCCATGGCTTCGGCGTAGCCGCGCAGGGTCACGGCGGCCGGCGACACGGCGTGGAAGGACTCCCCCACCGACCCGCCCCAATTGGCGATTGCCGCCATGAAGACCTGCGCCACATCGTCGGCGTGCACGTGATGCACCGTCTCAAGGCCGAAGTTCGGAAGGGCCAGCGCCTCGCCGCGCGCCAGGTTCGTGAACACCCGGTTGTTGAAATGGCCCGCCGGATTGAGCGGGCTCCAACCCGGACCGACGATATGGCCCGGATGCGCAATCGTGGCGGGAAATCCTTTCTCGCGCGCAAGCTTCAGCAGGTATGCCTCGATCGCCGCCTTCTGCATGCCATACTCGCCGAACGGACGGCGCGGCGCAGACTCCGTTGTCGGCACCGCGACGGAGTGCCCGTGCACCCAGATCGTGCCGCAATGCAGGAAGTGGCTCACACGCCCCTGGAGCGCCTCGGCCAGATGCTCCGCGCTCTTGAGCGTGAAACAGATCATGTCGATGACAATGTCGGGCTTGAGGTCGCGGACCTTGCCGCCGAACGTACCGTCCCGCTCCTCCGCATCTCGGTCGAGCGCCACGGCGCGCACGCTCTTCCACGCCGCGTGCGGCTGGTACGGCTCGCGCTGCCCGCGGCTGATGTTGACGACCTCGAAACCCGCTTCGACCAGACGCGGCACCAGATAGGTGCCGACATGGCCGCTCCCGCCGATGATCACGACCCGCGACATCACGCCCTCCGTTCCCGCCTGCGGCGCTTCCATCAAAGCAGTTCGGAGCGAGCCCCAACAGGCCCGCGACGCAACTTCGCGAGTGCGGTCGGACTGGGCGAGGCGGATTGTGCCTTCGCTACCGCGAATGCGATCGTCGGATCAAATCCGCGGCCGGGACGTGCGCCTCCGGTCGGTTGCCGAGCGGTACGAAGCGCGAGGAAGTCGGACCCATGTTCACCCGAGAAGCCCTGAGCTACCAGCCGATCCCCCTTCCCCATCGCCGGAAGCTTTCCGACCCGGACATGCACGCGGCCGCGGCGGCGTTCTACGAAGCGATCCGCACGCGGCACACCGTCCGCGACTTCTCCGGCCGCCCGGTGCCGCGCGCGGTGATCGAGGACGTGGTGCGGGCGGCCGGCACTGCGCCGAGCGGCGCCAATCACCAGCCGTGGCACTTCGCCGCCGTCTCCGACCTCGCAATGAAGCGGCGCATCCGCGGGGCGGCGGAAGCGGAGGAGAAGAAGTTCTATGCCGGCGGCGCAGGCGACGAATGGCTGAAGGCGCTCGCCCCCATCGGCACGGACGCTTCCAAGCCGCACCTGGAGGTTGCACCGTGGCTCATCGTCGTCTTCGCCCAGCGCTACGGCACGTTCGACGACGGCGGGCGCTTCAAGAACTACTACGTACCGGAAAGCTGCGGCATCGCCTGCGGCTTCCTCATCGCGGCAATCCACCATGCGGGGCTGAGCATGCTGACCCACACGCCGAACCCGATGCAGTTCCTGAACGGCCTCCTCGGCCGGCCCGCCTCGGAAAAGCCGATGATGATC
>CAZMJQ010000395.1:0-5163 GCA_964566475.1 uncultured Propylenella sp.
ACCCTGCCGCCGGGCGCGATCAACAACGTTCAGGCTGCCGCTGTCGCCAAGGTGGTGCAGGAGAACTCCGACCTGCAGATGCGGCTGATCACGTTCAACTCGCCCGCGGCGATCATCGGCGCGGTTCCGAACGGCCAGGCCGAGTTCGCCTACACGAGCAACGAGGAGGCAGGCGACGCGGCCAACGGCACCAACGAGTATCCCTCCGCGATGAGCGATCTTCGCGTGGCTTTCACTGTCTTCCCGTTCCGGGTGGGCGTCATCGTGCGGGCGGATTCCGACATCCACTCCATCGCCGACCTCGAAGGCAAGCGCATCGGGACCGGATGGACCGGCTTCCGCCAAGGGATCGCGCTGTGGAACGGCCTGCTCGGCAATGCCGGGCTCAGCCTCGACGACGTCGACCCGGTGCCGACCACCGACCTCCTGCGCGCCGCCGACGACTTCAAAGCCGGCAAGTCGGATGCCTTCATGTTCGCAGTCGGCGGGCCGAAGGTCGCCGAGGCCAATGCGGCGATCGAGGGCGGCGTGCGCTTCGTCGACATGGACCCGTCGCCCGAGGCCGTGGAGCGGATGCAGGGCGTGCGCCACGAATATCATGTGGCGATGCAGCAGCCCGCGCCCCACCTCGCCGGCGTCAGCGAGCCGACGAACCTGATGGAATACTATATCGTCATGCTGACCAGCGCGAACACGCCCGACGACCTCGTCTATGAGGTCCTGGAAGCGGTCTACCCCAACAAGGAGGGCCTCGTCGCCGGCCACCCCTCGTTCAACGCCTTCACGCCGGAGGGAATGTCGGTCCGGCACGAGCGTCTGGAATACCATCCCGGCGCCATCCAGTTCTTCAAGGACAAGGGCATCTGGCCGGAGGGCTGAGCGCCGCCCGCCCGGTCGAACGCCGACCCTGACATAGGCATGAGTCGCATAGCGCTATGGCGACCGGTTCCTCCCCCGCAACGCGGGGGAGTGGGACCATGTGACACGTCCGCCGTAACCTTGGCGAAGGCGGATGCATGGTGGAGGGGGCGGCGGCTGGCTCCGTGCCTTGCCGCCGCCCCCTCCACCCCGTTCCGCGGTCCCCCTCCCCCCACTGGGATGGGGGAGGAACCGCAGGCCGCATCAGCTGCGCCTGACTCCGGGCACCGGGATCCGGCGTGAGCGACGCGTCCCGCAGCGATGCATCGCCGGTCTCACCGGTAGTGCGTCTCCTGCGGCCGCCGCTGGCGCTGTTCATCAGCCTGGGGACGCTGGCGTGGGCGGCCGACCTCTACCGCGCCGCCGGCCTGCTCTTCCTGCCGGAGCAGTTCCTCGCCGCCATGTTCGGCACGGGACTGGCGCTGCTCTTCCTGCATGTCCCGGCAAGGCGGAGGACGGAGCGTGGCCCGCTGCCCTGGTACGACGCCGTGCTCGCAGCCGTCGGGTTCGCCACGGGCTGGTACGTCGCGTTCGATTTCGCCGACATCTCCGTCCGGCTGTTCGAGGCGCCGCCCAAGGGTGTCGTCACCGCCTCGATCTTCTTCCTTCTGACGATCGAGGGGCTGCGCCGCACCATCGGCTCGCCGCTCGTCGTCATCCTGCTTTTCTTCATCGGCTACGCGCTCGTCGGCCATCATGTGCCCGGCGACCTACAGACGCGCGAGGTTAAGCTCGCGCCGATGCTCTACTATCTCGGCGTCGACACGAGCGGGCTGTTCGGCCTGATCATGCTGATCGGAGTCACTGTGGTGATCCCGTTCCTGCTCTTCGGGCAGCTCCTGTCGGCGTCGGGCGGATCGAGCTTCTTCAACGACTTCTCGCTCGCGCTGATGGGACGCTACCGCGGCGGCGCGGCCAAGATATCGGTGCTCGCCTCCAGCCTCTTCGGCACGATCTCCGGCGTGGTCGTCTCCAACATCCTCGCCACGGGCGTCATCACCATCCCGCTGATGAAGAAGTCCGGGTTCTCGGCGCGCCAGGCCGCGGCGATCGAGTCCACGGCATCGACCGGCGGTCAGCTCATGCCACCCGTCATGGGCGCGGTCGCTTTCCTCATGGCCGATTTCCTGCAGCGGCCCTACAGCGACATCGTAATCGCCGCGCTGCTGCCCTCGCTCCTCTACTACGTCGCGCTATTCGTGCAGGCAGACCTGGTGGCAGCCAAGATGGGCATTCGCCGGCTGCCGGAATCGGAGATCCCTGCGCTGTGGCCTGTGCTGAAGACCGGCTCGATCTTCGCGCTCCCCTTCGCCGTCCTCATCTACCTGCTCTTCTGGCAGAACCGCGAGCCGGAGTTCGCGGCGCTCTGCGCCGGCCTCGTCGTGGCGGCGATCGGACTCGTTCTCGGCTACCGGGGGACGCGCATGGGGCTGCGCGCCCTGCTCGACGCCCTGATCAGGACCGGGCTCGCCAGCCTCGACATCCTGATGATCGCCGCCGCGGCCGGCTTTATCGCTGGCATCCTGCAGGCGACCGGCCTCGGCTTCGCGCTGACGCTGCTCCTGGTGAAGCTCGGCAGCGGCAACATCATCGTGCTCCTCATTCTTTCCGCCATGCTCTGCATCGTGCTCGGCATGGGGATGCCAACGCTCGGGGTCTACGTGCTTCTGGCCGTTCTCGTCGCGCCGTCGCTGGTGGAGCTGGGCTTCGACCCGCTGGCCGCGCACATGTTCATCCTCTATCTCGGCATGATGTCGATGATCACGCCGCCCGTCGCCATCGGCGCGTTCTTCGCCGCGAGCCTCGCGCAGGCGGAGCCCATGCGCACCGGATTCACCGCCATGAGGTTCGGCTGGACCGCCTATATCGTGCCGTTCCTGTTCCTTTTCTCCCCAAGCCTCCTCCTGCAAGGGGACGCACTCGTCACGACGACGATCGCCGTTGTCACGGCGATCGCAGGCGTGTGGATCGTCTCGTGCGGGATGATCGGCTACTTCGTCCGCCCGATGGGGCCGCTGTCGCGCGTCGCCCTGATCGTGGGCGGAATTGCCCTGCTCGTCCCCGACGAGATCGGCGAGTGGATCGCCGCAAGCGACCGGCTGCTGGCTGACGAGATCGGGGCCTGGGCCGCCACGAGCGATCTCGCCGGCCTCGTGCTGGCGGGCGTTGTGCTGGGGGTTGAATATCTCGCCGCGCGGCGCAAAGACGGGGCCGAGGTGAAGCCCGCGGAATAGGCAGGGCAGCAAAGCCGCTCCCCACGGAGTGCCGGAGGCCCAAGGAGCTCAGACATGCATGCGACGCTCGACGATGCGACGAAAGCCAAGCGGCAGGAATTCTACGACCGGCTCGCGCCGCAGAGCATGGCGCCGCTCTGGGAGGTGCTTAAGGGACTCGTGCCGCCGGAGCCGAAGTCGAAGGCGGTGCCCTATGTCTGGCGCTACAAGGACGTGCGGCCGCTGCTGATGGAATCGGGCAGCCTGCTCACCGCGGAAGAAGCGGAGCGGCGCGTGCTGGTGCTGGAGAACCCCTCCTTCGCCGGCCAGTCGAAGGCGACCGCGACGCTCTATGCCGGCATCCAGCTCATCATGCCGGGCGAGACGGCGCCGGCGCACCGGCACACGCCCTCGGCGCTGCGCTTCATGATCGAAGGCGAGCAGGGCTTCACCGCCGTGGGCGGCGAGCGTACGACCATGCGCGAGGGCGACTTCGTCATCACGCCGGCCTGGGCGTGGCACGACCACGGCAACGAGGGCGACGGGCCCGTGGCCTGGATGGACGGCCTCGACATCCCGATGCTCGGCTTCTTCGAAGCGGTGTTTTCCGAGGAGTACAACGACAAGCGGCAGACGCTCACGCGGCCGGAAGGCGACTCGCTGGCGCGCTTCGGCGAGAGTCTCCTGCCGATCAATGCCGAGAGCCGCTACGGCAAGACGACGCCGATCTTCAACTATCCCTACGAGCGCACCCGCGCCGCGCTCGTTTCCGCCGCAAAGGGCGAGGAGCCGGACGCGTATCTCGGGACGACGCTGCGCTACACCAATCCCCTCGACGGCGGCTGGGCGATGCCGACCATGGCGACCTGGATGACCTACTTCCAGGCGGGCTTCGAGACGGCGCCGATCCGCTCCACCGATTCCATGGTGATGTGCGTTTCGGAGGGCTCCGGCGAGGTGACGGTCGGAGACAAGACCATGCGCTTCGCGGAGAAGGACATCGTCGCCATCCCTGGCTGGTCCTGGCGCTCGTTCAAGGCCAGTAACGACTGCTTCGTCTTCTTCTTCTCCGACCGCGTCGTGCACGAGAAGCTCGGCTTCTTCCGCGAGGAGCGGCGCGCCTCCTGAGAGGGCGGCCCAGTCCGGCCATGCGCATCTGCCGCTTCGACGACAACCGCCTCGGCGTGGTGATCGGCGACGAGGTCGCCGACGTGACGCCGGTGGCCGAAAAGCTTCCCCACCTCCGCTGGCCCGTGCCGCCGGGCGATCATTTCATCCGCCACCTCGACTGGATGCGGACCGAGGTCGAGAAGGCCGCCGCCGCGGGCCCGAGAAAGCCGCTGACCGCGGTGCGCCTCCTCAGTCCCGTCGCCAACCCGGGAAAAATCATCGGCGCGCCGGTGAACTACGTGCTGCACATGGAGGAGTCGCGCGCCGACGCCGGCATCAACTTCGGCGGCGACGTGAAGACCATCGATCATTACGGGCTGTTCCTGAAGGCGGGGAGCTCGCTCGTCGGTCCGGGAGAGGGCGTGGTGTCGGAGCGCGCCGGGCGGCGCACCGACCACGAGATCGAGCTGGCGCTGGTGATCGGCAACGGCGGGCGCAACATCGACGAAGACGAAGCGCTCTCGCACGTCGCCGGCTACACGATCGGCCTCGACATGACGATCCGCGGTACCGAGGACCGGAGCTACAGGAAGTCCCTCGACACGTTCTCCGTGCTGGGGCCGTGGATAGTGACGGCGGACGAGCTCGGCGATCCCGCGACAGTGGACTTCGAGCTCAAGGTGAACGGAGAGACGCGGCAGAAGGCGAACACGCGCGACCTGATCTTCGACGTAAAGAAGCTCGTCTCCTACGCCTCGCACGCCTACCGCCTCGATCCGGGCGACGTGATCATGACGGGCACGCCGGAGGGCGTGGGGCCGGTCGAGCCGGGCGATGTGATGTCGTGCTGGATCGACCGGATCGGATCGATGGAGGTGGCGGTCAGGGGACCGTGACCATGGCGAGAAGGTCATATCCCGCC
>CAZMJQ010000396.1:0-7775 GCA_964566475.1 uncultured Propylenella sp.
CCGATTTCCGGGCGGCGGCCCTGGCGCTCGGCGACGCCACCCGCCCCATCCTGGGGGAAGGGTGAGAACGAGCCGGGGGGCGCGTCAGTCCTCGCTGATGAAGTCGTCGATGGCGTGGCCCTTCTCGCGCGCGTCGAGATAGTCCTGCGTCGTGCGCGGGCGGCGCGGGGCGCCCATGGCGAACGGGCTGTCCGCCATGTCGGCCTGGACCCTGATGCGGCAGTCGTCGCACATCTTGATGAGATCGATGCGGGCGCTCGAGGCGAACATGGAATGCCCGGCCAGCTTCGTCGCAATGCGCTCGACGGTCGACTTTGCGCCGAACGGCTTCCCGCAGCGGATGCATTCGAACGGCTCTTCCGCGTGGAGCGTCACCGGCTGCATGGCGGTGGGCGCGAAGTTGAGCTGCGGCACCAGCGTGATCACGCTCTCCGGGCACGTCTTCACGCAGAGGCCGCACTGCACGCAGGCGGCCTCGGTGAAGCGCACCTCCGGCCGGTCGGCATTGTCGCCGATGGCGCCGACCGGACACGCCGAGACGCAGGCGAGGCAGAGGGTGCAGCCCGCGGTGTCGATCTCGATCCGGCCGTAAGGGGCGTCGCCGGTGAGCGGGATGACCTCCGGCGCCTCCGCGAAAGCCTCGCGCAGCGCGCCGAGCGCCGTGCGCGCGACGTCGCGCTTGCCGCCGGTCGGCTCGAAGGGAGCAACCGCGATCGGCTCGGCCGGCGCGAGGTCCCAGAGCGCGGTCTCCACGGCGTCCGGGTCGCGCTCCGACAGGAGGCGGACGCGTTCGCCGGCATTGTCGCCGAGCGCTGCAACGATGCCGTTGACGAGCGCCGCTTCGGTTGACGCCGCCTCATAGTCGTCGGCGTTCCGCGGATTGGCGAGCACCACCACCGACGAAGCGCCCGCTGCAAGCACGGCGGCGAAGACGTCGTGGCCAGGCATCCCGGCGGCGTGCAGTCCGACCGGGAGCACGTTGGGCGGCAGGCCGCGCCCGAAGCGCGACATGGCGCCGATGATCTCGGTGCCCTCGCGCTCCTCGTGGAAGAGGAGCACCGGCCTTGTGCCCCCGGCCCTGCCGTAGGTGCCGACGAGCGTCTGCAGGCGGCGGATGAGGTCGCTGCGGTCCGGATAGGTGTAGGACACGGCGCCGGTCGGGCAATGGCTGACGCAGGCGCCGCATCCGCCGCAGATGCCGTTGTCGACCGCGATGACGTCGCCCCAGCTGGTGATCGCCCCGGCCGGGCAGGCGTCGAGGCAGTTGCTGCAGCCGACGATCTTCGAGCGGCCGTGCGCACAGATGTCCGCGTCGTAGGTGACGTAGATCGGCTTCTCGAACGTGCCGACAAGATCGCTGGCATCGAAGAGCATGCGGGCGACGGCCGTCGGATCGCCCGGATCGGCCCTCAGATAGCCGTCGCGCTTCTGCCAGCCGGTCAGCGGCGCGGGCTCGCCGCTCAGGTCGACGATGATGGAGCACCGCGACCTGGCGCCGTCGCGCGGCATCAGGAACTCCGCCGCGCCGCGCGAGGAGGGCATGATCGGCGCGTAGCCGTCGAGCACGATGTCGAAATTTCCGAGCGAGCCGGCAACCTGGCTGAGCCGGCCGCGATAGATGGCGAAGTCGAGGACGGTCGGCAGCATCACCTCGTCCGCGGCGCTCAGAACCAGCGTCACCGACAGCCGGGCGGAGAGCGTGCGCGCGGCGTCGAGCGCGGCCTGTCCGGCGCCGTAGACGATGCAGAGGCCGTCGGACTCGATGGCTTTAAGGCGCGCCGGCTTCGACGGCTGAATCGCGTCGGCAAGGAGCGCGGCCATCTTGGGCGTCGCCGGAGCGCCCTCGGTCCATCCCGCGCGCTCGCGGATGTTGGTGAAGCCGAGCGCGTTCGCGGCGCCGGATTCCTCGGCCAGCTCGCGAAAGAGCGGGGCCTCCTGCGTGCACGCGACCAACAGGTCCTCGCCGCCGAGCGCTGCCTTGTAGGTTTCAATCTCGCCGCGGCAAAGCTGGCTTCGCACGGGGATGGCGTCGCGACCCAGGGCCACGCCGATAGCCTCGCCGTCCACCTCCATCGTCCTGGCGCAATTGCACAGCAATATGCGCGTGTTCCGACCGTCCATATCCTTACCGAACAAGGGTTTGTGCCAATCTAGCCATCGCGCCCGGGCATTGCTACCTATAGCTTGTGACGACCACTCGGGCCAAAGGACGCGGGTACGTGGGACCTGAAGTCAGCCGCATTGTGGGGGTGATCCTTGAGCGCCGGCCCGCCAGGAGCCGCTGGGCGGAGCATGTGTGGCGGGTGGTGGACTTGCTCGACGGCGCCGCGAGCGTGGAGCCGTTCACGCGGCTGACGATACTTGAGGACGGCAGGGAGCGCTATTTCGCCGGCAATACAAAACTCACCCTGCACCGTACGGAGACGGATGCCTATCGGACGAATCTGACGGGTGACTGTGCGCTCTACGCCGCCCTCCGCCCCGACGAGACGGGCAGGCATCCGTTCGTGCTCCACCAGGTCACGGCCTCGCCGCACGACGCCTGCATCCTGCTCGATTCCGGCGAGGAAATGGTCGAGGCAGTGCCGATGCCGCCGGCGATCCTCGCGTGGGTGAAGGCGTTCTGCGCGGAGCATCACAAGGAGAAGCCGTTCGTCAAGCGTCCGCGCGGCCGCCTGGACGTCGAGGAGGTGAAGTTCTCCCAGGAGCCGATCTTCATGCGGACACGGCGGAGGCCGCTAGAGCCGGACAGGTCCGATGGCTGAAGGAGATAAGGACGACAAGCCGTTCCTGTCGCGCTGGTCGGAGCGTAAAAGGCAGGTGCGCGTCGAGGAAGAGCGTCCGGCGGAGGCGTGCGCGGCCGAGGACCGGCCCGCCCAGCCGCGTCAGGAGGAGTTCGAGGCGAACCGTGTGGCGGCCGAGGCCATCGACATCGAGGCGCTGACCGACACGTCCGACTACGCGCCGTTCTTCAGACCGGGCGTCCCGACGGCGCTCAAGAATGCCGCCCTGCAAAAGCTGTGGCGCTCCAATCCCGTCTTCGCCGTGCTCGACGGTCTCGACGACCACTTCCTGGACTTCAGATGGGAACAGAAGGGCAATGAGGCAGTGAGGACCGCGTGGAAGGTGGGGCGCGGCTTCCTGAAGGACGCGGATCAGGCCTCCCCGAAATCGGTGGAAGAGCCCGCCCCGCGCCCCGTGACGTCCCCGGTCGCCCCGGAAGCCGGTGCAGCCGCCACCGATCCGCGCAACGCCGAGCCGAAGGACGATGGCGAGCCGCACCTGGCTGCCGAACCCGCTTCTTCCGAACCTGAGACCAGTCGGAAGCCCGAGCCGGAGCAAGCGAAGGTGGGGCTTGCGCGGCGGCTGGACTTCGCCGCTTTCGCCCGGGAGACGCGCGAGCGCTGAGGCCGTCAGCTCCTCGCGTCGCGCTGGAGCATGCGGATCGCGCAGCGGCGAGCGATCTCCGCGACAGAGCCTGCGACCAGCCCGAGGAACGGGTCCGCCCACAGCGTCATGCCCGCCGTGACGGCGATGACCGGCCAGCAGGACGGTCGGCAGTCGAACAGCCGCTTCGACAATGCCAGCTCGCCGGACGCAACAAGCAGCAGGGCCCCGAGTCCTGCCGCCGGGATGGCGGCGAGCGCAGCGGGGCCCAGACCGCCCGGCAGCAGGGCGAACGCCACCAGGATCAGCCCCAGGACGAGAGGGGCGGTGCCGCTGCGCGCGCCGAACCGGTAGTGCGCGGCGAGGCCGCCGGCGCCATGGCACAGGGGCAAGGCGCCGAGCGGGGCGAGGATAAGGTTGGCAAGGCCGCTGGTGAGGGAAAGGCGCGCCGGAGTGACGTGCGCCGCCCGCTCGCCGAAATAGTCGCCGGCAACGAGCGCGGTGATGAGGATGGCATTGGTGAAGGTGAGCGCGAGTTGCGGCAGGACCAGCTGCGATACGGACCGCTGCAGCTCTTCGAGGGATGGCAGTCCGGGAAGAGCGAACGCTGCCGGCTCGAGCACACCGAATGCAGCGGGCACGTCGAACATCCGGGCGAGGACGATCGCGGCCGCAAGCGCGATCAGCACCGCCGGGAGGCGCGGCGTCAGCATGAGGGCGGCGAGCAGGCCCAGCGTCACCACCGCGATCGCTGGCGCGCCGGCCATCAGGTCGAGACTGACGAGCGCGAGCGCCAAGCCGAGCCCGAGCTGCAGCCCCGCGAGCACCGATTGCGGCACAAGGCGCGCCGTCCACGCAATCAGCCCCGTCAGTCCGAGGACAAGCAGCACCAGGCCGATGATGACGCCGCTGGCGGCGAGTCCGCCGGCCGTGACTCCGGTAGTGAGCAGGACCGCGGCCACCGCCTTCATCGGCTGCACCGGGATCGGGAGGCGATAGTAGAGCGCCGTGGCTACGTAGAAAGCGCCCGTGCCAAGAAGGACTGGGGTCGGCGCGAGGCCTGCGACGGCGATAGCGCCGAGCATCAAAGGGAGCAGCGTACCGAGGTCGCCGAACGCGCCGCTCAGCTCGCGGACGCCGATGACGAACGGTTCGCCGCGCGGGCTTTGCATCTTAGAGGTCCGGGTCCGCGAGGTTCTGCCGCAGCATCTCGGCGTATTGCTTCAACGCCTCCTCCACGAACGCCTCATGATTCTCCACCTCGAGCACGTTCTTCGCCAGATGCCCATTATAGCGCGAGGCGGCGTACTGGAAGGCGAGCGCCAGGTCCGGCGCGGCCACGGTGCGGTTCAGCCGGTTGGCGAGGTCGATGAACTGGCCGGCAACCTCCAGAAACGCCTGCTGGTCCAGGGCCCCGTCCTTGCGCAACTGCTTTATCCCGGCCCGGCGCTCGCGTCTGTTCATCTCGCTCCCGCAATCAGTCGGCCTGTCCGGCCTGTTCGTTCAGGCTGACGGCGAATGCCACGATGGCATCCACGTCCTCCAACTTCAATTCGACGGGCTTGAAGGTCGGCGGGTCCTCGGTGAGCGGAGCCACGCCTTCGAAGCGGATAACGGACGGGTGGGGCAGCCGCCCGTAGAACGTTTCGAAGCGCTCCTTCCAGTCCGGAAACGCCGTCACCAGAAGCTGGAACGACGGCGTCGACCCTATGCCGCTGAAGGGGCTCGCCGGGTCGATGACATGACAGCGGACGCAATGCTCCTCGGCGAGCGCCCTGCCTTCGTCCGCCAGCGATTGAGCCGCCGCCGGGGCGCAGCCGGCGAACGCGGCGGCCATAGCGGCGAGTTGCGGCGCAGCGCGGAAAGAGCGTGCCATGGCGGCGATTGTGGGCGAGGCGAGGGGGCAGGGGCAAGCCGCACCTTTGGGAATGTGAACCCAGCCGTCGGGGGGATCTGCGACTGCGTATGACTGCTTTGATATGCATATCGTTCTGTACTGCTCAGGATTGGACAAGAACGCAGCGACGCGGATAAGGTTACTCTCAGGAGGCTCGCCCTTGGACATCGGAAGCGCCCTCGCCGACACACTTCGCCTGCTGGTGACGCTGGACAGCGACCTGCTGCAGATCGTCGGCCTGTCGCTGTGGGTCAGCGGCTGGGCCGTGGTCATCGCCGCCCTGGTCGGCGTCCCGCTCGGGGCGTTGGTCGCGGTCAGCCGTTTCCCGGGGCGCGCCGTCGTCGTGGTCGGACTGAACGCCCTGATGGGCCTGCCGCCCGTTGTGGTGGGGCTGACCGTCTACCTGCTCCTGTCGCGCGCCGGGCCGCTCGGGCCGCTCGGCATCCTCTATACGCCGACGGCGATGATCATCGCGCAGGCCGTCCTGGTCATGCCGATAATCGCGGCGCTGTCGCGGCAGACGATCGAGGACATCAAGGTCGAATACGAGGATCAGCTGCGCGTCTTCGGGATCGGGGCGTGGGGCATGATCTCCACCCTCATCTGGGACGCGCGCTACAGCCTGCTCACCGTGCTCCTCGCCGGGTTCGGACGCGCGGTGGCCGAGGTCGGCGCGGTCATCATCGTGGGCGGCAACATCAACCATGTCACCCGCGTGATGACGACCACCATCGTGCTGGAAACCTCCAAGGGCAATCTGGGGCTCGCCATGGCGCTCGGCGTCGTGCTGGTGACGCTTGCCACCGCGGTCAACGCGCTGGTGTTCAGCGTCAGGCAGACCGCGACGAGGTCCGCCTATGCTTAGAGCCGCCAACCAGCTTTTCCTTGGCGCGGCCCTGTGCTCGGACCTTGAGGTCCGGCCTGTGGCGTGCCGCAATCTCCGCTTTGCGCGGCGCGAGCGTACGCTGCTCGATGTGGAGGAGATCGTGGTCGGCGGGTCCGGCGTCACCGCCGTCATGGGCCCGAACGGCGCCGGCAAGAGCCTGCTGCTGAAGTGCCTCGCCAACCTCGTGGTGCCCGATTCCGGTATCGTGACATGGGCCGGCTCGCTGCCCGACCGGGCGCGCGCGGCCCGTCTCGGCTTCGTGTTCCAGAAGCCGGTGCTGCTCAGGCGCTCCGTCCGCGCCAATATCCGTCACGCCCTGCAGGCCACCGGCGTGCCACGCAGGGAGGCGGCCGAACGCGCCGAGGCGGCGCTCGAAGCGGCCGGGCTCACGCGCCTCGCCGGCATGCCGGCGCGCGTGCTGTCCGGGGGCGAGCAGCAGCGCGTCGCCATCGTGCGCGCCATGTCGCTGAAGCCGGAGTGCCTCTTTCTCGACGAGCCGACCTCCAATCTCGACCCGACATCCGTCGCAGCGATCGAGGCGATGGCGCTCTCGGCAAGCCGCAGCGGCGTGAAGGTGGTCTTCGTGACGCACGACGCGTCGCAGGCGCGCCGCGTCGCATCCGACATCGTCTTCATGAGCGCCGGCCGGATCATCGAACGGACGGACACGGAGAGCTTCTTCGACGCGCCGCAAAGCTGCGCCGCGCGCGCATTCATCGCCGGCGAGCTCCTGGCGGCATGACGACCGATCGGGAGAGGGAATACGCAGAGAGACAGGCCATGGAAGTAGCGACGCGCGCCCGACCCTTCGCTGCCCTCGGCCTGGCGGCCGGTCTGCTCACCGCTCCGGCTCTTGCGGCCGAGGGCGACTTCATCATCGTGCAGTCGACGACGTCGACGCAGAACTCCGGGCTGTTCGATGCGATCCTGCCGCAGTTCCAGGAGGAGTACGGGACGCAGGTGCGCGTGGTTGCCGTCGGCACAGGCCAGGCGATCCGGAACGCGGGGAACTGCGACGGCGACGTGCTCCTGGTGCACGCCAAGCCGGCGGAGGAGGCGTTCGTGGAAGCGGGGGGCGGCGTGGAGCGCTTCGACCTGATGTACAACGACTTCGTCCTCATCGGACCGGAAGGCGATCCGGCGGGAATCGAAGGCGAGCCGGTCGACGCGGCGCTTCGGGGGATCGCAGAGGCGGAGGCGCCGTTCGCATCGCGCGGCGACAATTCCGGCACGCACCAGAAGGAGCTTTCGCTCTGGCAGGACGCCAGCGTCGACGTGGGATCAGCCTCCGGTGGCTGGTACCGCGAGACCGGCTCGGGCATGGGACCCACCATCAACATTGCCGTCGGCATGGACGCCTATACGCTCAGCGACCGCGCCACGTGGATTGCGCACGAGAACAAGGGCGGCTTCGAGATCCTGGTGGAAGGCGACGACCGGCTGTTGAACCAGTACGGCGTGATCCTGGTCAACCCGGAGAAGTGCCCGTCGGTGAAGGCGGAGCTCGGGCAGGAGCTCATCGCCTGGCTGCTTGGCGACGGTCAGCGGGCGATTGCAGAATACGAAGTATCCGGCCAGCAGCTCTTCTTCCCGAACGCGAAGGGA
>CAZMJQ010000397.1:0-2799 GCA_964566475.1 uncultured Propylenella sp.
GCGATCGGCATTCCGCCGATCGTGCCGAGGTCCACGATGTTGGTGATCGCGAACTGGTGAATCGGATCGACCTTGTCTTCCACGCCTCAGCCCCTCTCAACGCCCCTGCGGGGCACAGCGCTCAACGCGAGCCGTCCTCGGTGCCTGCCGAGCGTGACATGTTGCTCGACGCCCGCACCACGTTCACGACGCCGGCGCAGAAGCCGAGCAGCAGGAAACCGATCAGCCCCCACGGCGACGTCCCCGCCACGGTGTCAAGCCCCCAGCCCACGGCCGCGCCGACGATGACGCCGGCCACGAACTCGCTCGCCAGCCGGAAAGCGAGAGCGTAGCCCGCGCTGTCCGATTTCGACGGCCGCCTTCCTTCCGCGCTCGCTCGCTTCCCGTGTTCGAGGTCGCGCGACAGTCGATCCAGCCGTCGGGCAAGTTCGGCGTCGGACGCGCTGCCCGCCTTGTCCGAATCGCCGTCCCGCGCCGCCATCCGAATGTCCGCCAACCCGATGTTCGTGAAGGCAACAGAACGAGCGCCGGCAGGGGCAGCCCCCTCCGAAGCCGCGCGCACATTAGTTTTGGCCCAATGGGGTGTCAAGGCGACGCTCGATGAGCTTAACATATTGAAGACACAGGCGCTTTTATCTCGTGCGCCGACCCTGCTCTTGCGTCAACTTGCCTCGCGAAAACGCTCCGCCGCCGCCAGGTCGACCGACACCACCTGCGAGACGCCGCGCTCGGCCATGGTCACGCCGAACAGCCTGTCCATGCGCGCCATGGTGATCGGGTTGTGCGTCACCACGACGAAGCGCGTCTCGGTGCGCTCGCGCATGTCGTCGAGCATGTTGCAGAAGCGCTCGACATTGGCGTCGTCGAGCGGCGCGTCCACCTCGTCGAGCACGCAGATGGGCGACGGGTTGGTGAGGAACACGGCGAAGATCAGCGCCAGCGCCGTCAGCGCCTGCTCCCCGCCGGAAAGCAGCGTCATCGTCTGCGGGCGCTTGCCGGGCGGGCGCGCGACGATCTCCAGGCCCGCCTCCAGCGGGTCGTCGGAGCCGATCAGCGTCAGCTCGGCGGTTCCGCCGTCGAAGAGCCGCTGGAAAAGGCTGGAGAAATGGCCGTTCACCACCTCGAACGCCCTGACCAGCCGCTCGCGCCCCTCGCGGTTGAGGCTCTGGATGCCCTGACGCAGACGCTTGATGGCCTCCTCCAGGTCCTCGTGCTCGGCGCGCATCTCGCCGAGCCGCGTCTCCAGCTCGCCTGCCTCCTCCTCGGCGCGCAGGTTGACGCTTCCGAGCCGCTCGCGCTCCGCCTTCAGCCTGTGGAGCCGCGTCTCGGCCGCGCCCGCCTCCGGCAGCTCGCCGCCGGGCTCCACCTCCGCGATCCCGTAGAGCGCCTCCAGCGCGCAGTCGAAGTGCTCCGCGATCTGCGCGGCAAGCTCGGTCTTGCGCGCTTCCGCCGCGATCACGCGCTCCTCGTCGCGGCCGCGCGTCTCGCGCGCGGAGGAGAGCGCCTCCTGCACGGCGCGCACCTTCTCCTGCGCGCTCCGGTATGCGGCCTCCGCCATCGAAAGCTCGCGCGAAGCCGCTGTCGCCGCCTCCTCGGCGGCCTCCGTGTCGCCGCTCAGCGCGCGGCGGCGCTCCTCGAAGATGCCGGGATCGTCGGGCGTCTCGGCGATCTCCGCCTCCAGCGCCCTGAGCCGCTGCTTCAGCGCCTCGACCCGCTCCTCGGCGCGCTTCAGCCGCCCGGTCCAGCGCTCGCGCTCGCCGGCGATCTCGGAGAGCCGCCGCATGCGCACGGTCTCTTCGTGCGCCGCGCGCTCCGCCTCCAGCCGCGCCTCCGCGGCATGGCCGCGATCCTTCGCCAGCTCGGCCTGCACGGCGTTGCGGCGCTCCTCGAGCTCCTTCGTGTCCGGGAGCCCGTCGAGCGCGTCGCCCGCTGCGCGAAGCTCCGCCCGGGAGGTGTCCGTATCGGCCTCGATCCTCGCCAGCGCCCCAGCGAAGGCGGAGAGGCGCTCGGCGATGCGGCTCTGGTGGCGCTCCGCCTCGTTGAGCTCCCGGCGCCGCGCGTCGAGCGTCTGCCGCGCCTCCTGCAAAGCGGCGCGGGCATCGGTATCGAGATGCTCCGCCTCGGCGCGCACCTGCGCCGCGGTGCCGAAGAGGTCGAGCGCATTCTCCAGCTCGCCCTTCACCGCCTTCAGCTCCTGCACGACCTGAGCCACGCGGTTGCGCTGCTCCAGCCGGCGCGCGCCGGACGCGGCCGAGCCGGGCTGCGCGCGGAAGCCGTCCCAGCGCCACAGCCCCCCCTCGCGCGTGACCAGCCTCTGCCCCGCGGCGAGCCCGGATTGCATCGTCGCCGCCTGCTCCGCCGTGACCACGCCGATCTGCCGCATGCGGCGCGTCAGGTTCTCCGGCCCCTTCACGAAGTTGGAAAGCGGCTCTACGCCGTAGGGCAGCGGTCGGTCCGCCTCGCCCGACGGGCACTCGCCCCAGAAGGCCGGCGCGCTCGTATCGAGCGATGCGTCGAGATCGTCGCCGAGCGCGGCGGCAAGCGCTCGCTCGTAGCCGGACGCCACCTCCAGCGAGTCGGTGAGCGGCGGGAAGCGCTTGGTCTTCTCCAGATCGAGCGTCTCGGCCAGCGTGCGTGCTTCGGCCTGCAGCGCGCCGTAGCTCCGCTCGGCGGCCTCGAGAGGTCCGCGCGCGCGCCGCTCCGTCTCGCGCGCCGCGGCGAAGGTCGCGTGGGCGGCTTCCGCCTCCTTCTCCTTGTCCACGAATATCGTCTCGGCCCCGGCGAGCGCGGCGGCGGCCG
>CAZMJQ010000398.1:0-8224 GCA_964566475.1 uncultured Propylenella sp.
GCTGCGCTTGTTGCGGTTCATCATCATGAAGGCAGCGGACTCGCCGTTGACGTCGGGCGGCAGGAAGTGACGCGTGTCGTCGCCCGCCGGCTTCTCGACTTTGATGACGTCCGCGCCGAGATCGGCGAGCATCAGCCCGCAGACCGGGCCGGCCATGATGTGTGCGAGCTCGATCACGCGCACGCCGTCGAGCGGGCCTTTCGGGTTTCCCGCCATCAGCGGCCCTTCCATTCGGGGCGGCGCTTGCCGAGGAAGGCCTCGAGGCCTTCCCGGAAATCCTCGCTCATGTAGCACATCGTGACCAAGTCGGTTCCGTCGAGGCGCCCAAGTCGGACGCGGCGCAGCGCTTCCTTGGTGGCCCGCAGCGTCAGCGGCGCGTGGCCCGTGAGCGTCGCGGCGAGCTCTCTGGCTCGGGACATCAGCGCGGCGTGGTCCTCCAGCACCTCGGAGATCGCGCCAGCCGCAAGCGCCTCCTCCGCCGAAAGGAGACGCGCCGTGAGGATCATCTCCATCACGCGCCCGGCGCCCATCAGCGCCGCGAGCCGCGCGCAGTTGGTGACGGACAGACAGTTGCCGAGCGTGCGGGCGATGGGAAACCCGAAGCGCAGATCGCCGGTCGCAATGCGGACGTCGCAGGCTGCGGCGATGCCCGCGCCGCCTCCCGTGCAGGCGCCGGAGACGGCGGCGATCACCGGCACCTCGCAGGTCTCGATATCGGTGAGGACGCTCTCGATCCGCGCCTCGTAGGCCTCGGCGTCCTCCGGCGTGCGAAAGCTGCGGAACTGGTTGATGTCCGTGCCTGCCGCGAAGGCCTTTTCTCCAGCCCCCGTTACGATGATCACGCGAATCGGACCGTCCGACTTCGTGGCCCTGCAGATATCCGCAAGCCTGTCGTACATCGCGAACGTCAGTGCATTGCGCGCCTCGGGTCGGTTCAGCGTCACCGTCGCGACGGCGCCGTCCGCCTCGTAAAGAATCTCTTCGCTCAAGCTTCTCTGCGCCTCCTGTCGTGGCCGGGTCGTCGCCGCGCTCAGGCTATCGATAGAAGAAATCCACGAGCGCCATGGGCACTGGCGGCACATACGTGACGAGCAGCAGGACGATCAACAGCACGGCGACGAAATAGACGTTCACCTTGCTGACCTCCCAGATACCCGCCTTCGCCACCGAGCACGCGGCGATCAGCACGCTCGCTACCGGCGGCGTCTGCTGGCCGATTGCCAGGTTGAGAGTCACGATCAGCCCGAAATGCACCGGGTCGATCCCGACCGCGTTGATGAGCGGCATCACGACGGGAACCACCAGGATGATGGCCGCCGCGGAATGCAGGAAGAGGCCAATGATCAGGAAGAAGACGTTGAGGATCATCAGCACGAAGAGCCGGTTCTGGGTCAGCTCGAGGATTGCGCGAGCAAGCTTCTGCGGCACCTGCTGCTCCGTGAGGTAGATGCCGAGAAGCGCCGAGGCGGCGACGAGGAGCATCACCACCGCCGTCTGCACGGCCCCGTCGACGCAGGCCTTGTAGAGGAAGCGCAGGTCGAGCTCGCGGTAGATGACGCCGCCGACTAAGAGCGCGGCGACCACGGCGAGCCCCGCGCCTTCGGTGGCGGTGACGAAGCCGCCGAATATGCCCCCGAGGATGATGATCGGGATGAGGAAGGCCCACGCGGCCTCCTTGAACGTCTGCCAGACGCGCCGTGTCTGGAACACCTCCTCAACCGGCCAGCCGAGACGGCGGGCAAGCCAATACGACACGCCCATCAGGCCGGCCCCGCCGATGATCCCCGGCACGATCCCGGCGATGAAGAGCTGTACGATGGAGCTCCCCGACATCACGCCGTAGAGGATCATCGGAATCGAGGGCGGTATGATGATGGCGAGGCTCGCGGAGGACGACGTCACCGCGGCGGCGAAGGCGCGCGGATAACCCTTCTTCTCCATTGCGGGGATGATGATCGGGCCGATCGCCGCCACGTCGGCGACAGCGGAGCCGGAAATCTCCGCGAAGAACATCGAGGTGGTGATGTTCACCATCGCCAGCCCACCGCGCACGAAGCCCACCAGCGCGGAAGCGAACGCGATGAGGCGGCGCGAAATACCCGACGAGTTCATGATGGCGCCGGCCAGGATGAACATCGGGATGGCCAGCAGCGGGAAGCTCTGCGCGCCGGTGTACATGACGATGCCGACGTTCACGAGCATGTAGGCGCCCTGCGTCAGCAGGATCGCCACCGTGGCGATCGAGGCGAGCGCGATGGCGATCGGCACGTTGATGAAGACGAGCGCCACGAGCCCGAGAAGCATGAGAAAGAGGATCATAGGCCGGGCTTCTCCTGCTGGGCCTTCAGGTGCTCGGCCACCTCGGCCTCCTCGGCGGTAATGCGCTCTCGTAGCCGGTAGTGGTACTCGGGGAGGCTCAGCAGTTCGCAGACGATGAAGAGCACCGCGCCGATCGGGATCACCGACTGGGTGAGCATGACCGGCACCCAGGGCAGGCTGATCAGCGTCATGATGCCCACGACCTGAAGCACCTTCCATCCCGCCCAGGCGAGCACCAGGAAGAACGACACGACGACGATTTCGCCCAAGACCGCCGCGCCGATACGCCAGCGGTACGGCAGGGCCAGCAGGATGCCGTCGAAGCCGATATGCGCCCGCTTCAGCGCGGCCAGCGCGGCGCCGTAGTAGGTGATCCAGGCGAGCATCACCGAGCCGACCTCGTCGTACCAGACGAAGGAAGCGCCGGCCTTGCGCCAGATGACGGCCAGGAAGACGATCACGGTCAGGGTGACGATGAGAAAGATGAGCCAGATCTCGAGGGCGCGCTCGATCACGTTTCGCACTAGGGTCAGAGCGGTCACCGGCGTCCCCGAAAGTCATCCGAGAAAGAGAGGAGCGGGCGACCGGCCCTCCGCAGGCCGGCCGCCAACGTCATTGCAGTGCGCGGTGCGCGGCCGCGCGGCTAGCCGCCCTGGCCGAGGCTGATCGCCTTGTCGATCATCTCCTTGCCGCCGTCGACCTGCGTTCCGAAGTCCTCGTAGATCGGAGCGCTCGCGGCGATGAACGCATCCTTGTCCGCCTCGTTTACCTCGATGTCGCTCTCCGCCTCGATCTTCTCCAGAAGCTCCGTCTCCAGCGCCGCGGCCTGCTCGTAGACGTAGGCCTGCGTCTCCTTCGCGGTCTCCTCCAGGATCTGTCGCACGTCCTCCGGCAGGCTGTTCCAGCGGCTCTGCCCGACCAGCACATAGGCCGGCGTGTAGACGTGGCCTGTCATGGACATATAGTCCTGCACCTCGTGGAACTTGGCGCTGTAGATCTGCGTGAGCGGGTTTTCCTGGCCGTCCATGACGCCTGTCTGCAGTGCGGTAAAGACCTCCGAGAACGCCATGGGCGTCGGGTTTGCGCCGTAGGCGGAGAACATCTTCACTCGCCACTCGCCGCTCGGCGTGCGCAGCTTCATGCCGGCGAGGTCCTCCGGCGTGGTCACCGGGCGCACATTGTTGGTGATGTTGCGGAAGCCGTTCTCCCAGACGGCGAGGATCTTGTAGCCCTTCGCCTCGGCCGCGGGGACGAGCGTCGGCCATACCACATCCTCTTCGATCTTCATCATGTGGTCGCGGTCCTTCACGAGATAGGGCATCTCGAAGAGACCGAACTCCGGCACCACGCTCGACATCACGGTCGACGGCAGCGCCATGTCGGCCGTGCCGAGGAGCAGCTTCTGCATCAGCTCCTCGTCGGTGCCGAGCTGGCTGGCGCCGTAGGTGACGACCGTCGCCGTGTCGCCGAGCTTCTCGTTGGCGCGGCGGGCGAACTCGTCCGCCGAGATCTGGAACAGCGAGCCGGGCTGCCCGACATGGCCGAACTTGATCTCCGTCTGCGCCGCGGCCGGCGATACGATGGCCGCGGCGATGAGGGCTGCTGCAAGTCTTTGAACTGTCTTCATCACATTCCTCCCTTTTCTAGTCTGTTTGCCGGCTTCGCGCCGGTCTTTCGTTCGGCTCACTCCGCGGCCGCACGTCTTCCTTCCTTGGATGCCGCTCCCGCTAGATAGTCCAGCGCCGCCTGCACGCCGCCCTTCCTGTGCGGCACCCCGGCAAGCTCCAGACCCATCTCCACGCCCGACAGCGTGCCGGCCAGCATGAGGTCGTTGAAGTCGCCGAGATGGCCGATGCGGAACACCCGGTCGGCAACCTTCGAGAGGCCGTTGCCGAGCGCCATGTCGAAGGCGTCGGCGATCGTTGCCCGCAGCTCGTCGGCGCTGTGGCCCTGCGGCATGAGCACGGCCGTCAGCGAGCTGGAGTAGTGGCGCGGCTCCCGGCAGAAGACCTCGATCCCCCAACTATTGACGGCGCGTCGCGTCGCCTCTGCGTGCCGGTCGTGCCGCGCGAAGACGTTGTCGAGCCCTTCCTCGTGCAGCATGTCGATCGCCTCGGCGAGCCCGTAGAGGAGGTTGGTGGCGGGCGTGTAGGGGAAGAAGCCCTTCCCGTTCGTCGCCTGCATCTCGTCCCACGACCAGAACGACCGCGTGAGGCGCGCCGACTTTGAAGCCGCCAGCGCCTTGTCGCTGACGGCATTGAACGAGAGGCCCGGCGGCAGCATCAGCCCCTTCTGCGATCCCCCGACGGTAACGTCGACGCCCCATTCGTCGTGCCGGTAGTCGATGGAGGCGAGCGATGAGATGGTGTCGACCATGAGCAGCGCCGGGTGGCCGGTGGCGTCCATGGCGCGGCGAATCTCATCGATGCGCGAGGTGCAGCCTGTGGACGTCTCGTTATGGACGACGCACACCGCCTTGATGTCATGCGCCGTGTCGTCGCGCAGCCGCGCCTCGATGCCCGCGGGGCTGGCGCCGGCGCGCCAGTCGCCCTGCATGAATTCCGGCTCAAGGCCGATCCGTTCCGCCATCGCCTTCCACAGGGCGGCGAAGTGGCCGGTCTCGTACATCAGCACCTGGTCGCCGGGCGACAGCGTGTTGACAAGCGCGGCCTCCCACGCGCCCGTGCCGGAGGCGGGATAGATGAAGATCGGACCGGAACACTTGAAGATCGTCTTCAGACCGTCGAGCACACGCCGGCCGAGCCGGCCGAATTCCGGGCTGCGATGGTCCATGGTGGGCATCGCCATGGCCCGGAGGATACGATCGGGAACGTTGGTCGGTCCCGGAATCTGCAGGAAATGACGGCCCGCCTGACGCATGGGCTCCCTCTGGCCGATCGGCGGCGCGATCAGGCCCTGGCGTCTCCACTGGAATTATGCATGCACTATTCCGACTCAATCGCAAGTCGGATGATCGCATGAGCGCCCAATCCGCCCTGGAACGCAGGCTCCGCCGCGCGCTCACGGGGGACGTGCTGTTCGACGCCTATTCGCGCGGGCGCTACGCGACAGACGCATCGATCTACCAGGCCATGCCCGTCGGAATTGTCATGCCGCTGAGCGCGGAGGAGGTGGCGGCGGCGGTCAGAATCGCCCACGAGGAGGGCGTTGCAGTGCTCGCCCGCGGCGGCGGCACCTCGCAGAACGGCCAGGCGATCAACGACGCGCTTGTGCTCGACACGACGCGCGGCCTGAACCGCGTCCTCGAGGTCGATCCGACGGGCCAACGCTGCGTGGTGGAGCCTGGCGTCGTGCTCGACGAGCTGAACCGCCAGCTGAAACCACACGGCCTGTGGTTCCCCGTCGACGTCTCGACCGCGTCGCGCGCGACGATCGGCGGCATGGCCGGGAACAACTCGTGCGGCACGCGCTCCATTCGCTACGGCACGATGCGGGATAACGTCATCTCCATCGACGCGCTGACCGCCGACGGCACGCCGCTTCACTTCGGCCCGGTCGAACGCGCTCAGGCGCTGCGCAACGCGGAGGGGCCCGACCGCGGGCTCTTCCGCGACATGCTCGCGCTCGGCGCGCGCGAGGCGGACGAGATTCGCGAACGCTTTCCCAACGTGCTGCGCCGGGTGGGCGGATACAACATCGATGCGCTCGCGCCGGACGGCGAGACCAATAATCTCGCCCATCTCCTGGTCGGATCGGAGGGGACGCTCGGCATTTCGACCCGGCTGGAGCTGAAGCTCTCGCCGATACTCGGCGCACGTGCCGTCGGCGCGTGCCACTTCGCGCGCTTCTACGACGCGATGGACGCGGCGCAGCACCTGGTCAGGCTCGGTCCGATCGCGGTGGAGCTGATCGACCGCACGATGATCGACCTGGCGCGCGATATCCCGATGTTCCGCCCGACCGTGGAGCGCTTCGTGCGCGGTGAGCCGGACGCAGTTCTGCTCGTGGAGTTCGGCGAGGCCGATCAGGCGGAGAACCTCGTCAGGCTGCAGCGGCTTGATGAGCTGATGGGCGATCTCGGCTACGGCTTCGATCGCGAGGGGCGGCACTGGGGCGGCGTCGTGGAGATTGCCGACCCGGCGCTGCAGGCCGCAATCACCGACGTGCGCCAGTCCGGGCTCAACATCATGATGTCGATGAAGAGCGCCGGCAAGCCGGTCTCTTTCGTCGAGGACTGCGCCGTGCCGCTTCGGCACCTCGCCGAATACACGGAGCGGCTCACGCGCGTCTTCGAGAAGCACGGCACCCGCGGCACCTGGTATGCGCACGCATCGGTCGGATGCCTGCACGTGCGGCCCGTCCTCAACGTCAAGCTCGACAAGGACGTGAAGGCGATGCGCGCCATCGCCGAGGAAGCGTTCGACTTGGTGAAGGCCTACAAGGGCTCGCACTCGGGCGAGCACGGCGACGGCATCTCGCGCTCCGAGTTCCACGAGAAGATGTTCGGAGCGCGCATCGTGCGCGCCTTCGAGGAGGTGAAGGACCGCTTCGACCCGGACGCCCTGCTCAACCCGGGCCGCATCGTTCGACCTCCGAAGCTCGACGACCGGCGCCTCTTCCGCTACGGCCCCGGCTACCGCGACGCCGCGTTCGCGCCGGCGCTGGACTGGTCGGCCTGGTCCGGAGGAGCCGGCGGATTCCAGGGTGCCGTGGAGATGTGCAACAACAACGGCGCCTGCCGGAAGCTCACAGCCGGTGTCATGTGCCCGTCCTACCGGGTGACGCGCGACGAGCGCGACGTGACGCGCGGGCGCGCCAACACGCTGCGGCTTGCGCTCAGCGGCCAGCTCGGCATGGACGCGCTGACGTCGGATGAGACGATGGAGACGCTGAAGCTCTGCGTTTCGTGCAAGGCCTGCCGCCGCGAATGCCCGACCGGCGTCGACATGGCGCGCATGAAGATCGAGGTGCTGGCCGCGCGCGCCGCGAAGCGGCGCCTCGGCCTCCGCGATCGCCTCGTCGCCTGGCTGCCACGCTACGCGCCCTACGCGACGAAGGTCCCGTGGCTGATGAACCTGCGCGACCGTGTGCCCGGACTTGCGCCTGCGTCCGAGCGCCTGCTGGGCTTCGCCGCCCGGCGTTCCCTGCCGCGCTGGCGCTCCGACATGTTCGCACCGGACAGGGGCGGGGAGGGGAGTCCGGACCAGGCCGACGTCGTGCTCTTCGCCGACACGTTCAATACATGCTTCGAGCCGGAGAACGCGCGCGCCGCGCTCAACGTGCTCACCGCCGCGGGCTGCCGCGTGCATGTCGTATCACCGCCCGGTGGCCGCAGTCGCCCGCTCTGCTGCGGGCGCACGTTCCTCTCCGCCGGGCTGGTGACGGAGGCACGGCGTGAGGCGCGGCGGCTGGTGGATGCGCTGCTGCCCTTCGCGGAGCGCGGCATTCCAATCGTCGGCCTCGAGCCGAGCTGCCTGCTGACGCTACGCGACGAGCTCCCCGCCATGCTGCCCGGCACACAGGCCGAGACGATCGCGCGGCAGGCCTTCCTGCTCGAGGAGTTTCTCGCGCGGGAAGTCGAATCTCGCCGGGCTGGTCTCGACCTCCAGCCGCTGGCGGCGAAGGCATACGTGCACGGCCACTGCCACCAGAAGGCGTTCGGGGCGATGGACGCGATGGCGCGCACGCTGTCGCTCGTGCCAGGGCTCGAGGTGAGCACCATCGCGTCCTCCTGCTGCGGCATGGCGGGCGCGTTCGGCTACCAGGCGGAGACCTACGACGTGTCGATGAAGATGGGCGAGCTCTCGCTCCTGCCGGCCGTCCGCGGCGCCGAGGCCGACGCCATCATCGTCGCCAACGGCACCTCCTGCCGCCAGCAGATCGAGCACGGGACCGGGCGCACGGCGCTCCACCTCGCCCGCGTCCTCGAGCGGGCGCTGCCCGG
>CAZMJQ010000399.1:0-4016 GCA_964566475.1 uncultured Propylenella sp.
GTGAACGGCTTCTCGCAGAAGACGTGCTTGCCGGCTTTCGCGGCCGCGACGACCTGGTCCGCGTGCATGGAATGCGGCGTGGCGAGAACGACGGCGTCGATCTCCGTGTCGGCGAGCAGCGCCTCGTAGCCGTCGGCGAGCCGCAGGCTCTTGTCCTTGGCGAAGGCCTTCACCTCGTCGGAGACGGTGCGCGTGGCGCCGGCGGTGAAGCGGAGCGGGCCGTCGCCGCCTTCGACCGACTCGACCAGCGTCTTGCCCCACCAGCCGAGGCCGACAATCGCCGCATTGATCATGAAATACTCCTGCCAGCAGTTGGGGGTGGCCGCCGATTTTTGCACCGTCATTCTCGGGCGAGCGAAGCGAGACCCGAGAACCCAGAGCGTTGTGGCCCTGGGTCGTCGGGTCGCGCTACGCGCGCCCGAGGATGACAACTCTTTGTTTCGCCCCCGTGCGTCATGACGCTAAATCGTCTCGATCGCCACGACGAAGCAGCAGATGGCCCAGAACAGCGGGTATTCGCCGCCGCCGAAGGTCCATATCCACTTGCCTTCCGAATGCGTCCAGCTCGCCCATGCCGCCACCAGCAGGAAGATTCCGGCGAGCATGGCGGCGTAGGGCGTGAGGATGCCGAGCACCAGCCCGACCGTGCACAGGGTCTCGACCGCGAACGCGGAATAGAGCCAGGCCGCCGGCGGATTGAGTCCGCACTTGGCCATGTAGCCCTTCACGAACTCCTGGTTCTGGAACTTGACGACGATGTGCGGAATGAAGAACAGCCCGCAGACGATGCGCAGGATGACGATTCCGTCGGTCAGGTCGAAGGCTTCGGCGAAGCTCCACATGGCCCGTTCCCCCCTAGACGAACCGACGATCCCGCGGCGTCAGCCCAGCGGCACCAGCGAAAAGCGCGGATCGGCGGCCAGGCATTCGGCGACCGGAAGCCCGAGCTCCTTGCGCACGATGTTGGCGCCCTGCACCATGGCGACGATCTTGTAGAAGGCGTGGCGCCGGCTCATGCCTTCGCGCCCCATGCCGCAGTCGGAGCTGAGCACCAGCCGCTCCGCCGGGATGTGCTTCAGCGCCGTGCGGATGTGCTCGGCTACCGCGTCGGGCCGCTCCACCTGCAGCGTGTGGTGGTCGATGACGCCGATGGCGACCTTCTTTTCCGTGATCTCCTTGCCGAACGCCTCCAGGTCCTGGCCGCCGGCGCTGATCGATTCGAAGGTGACGACGTCCGCGTCGACCTGGTTGATGAGCGCGAGCGCGGACTTGTAGGTCTGCACGTCGGCGAACATGCGCTGCTGTGAGGGATTGCCCCAGCAGGTGTGGCACCACACCTCGGTCTTGTCGCGCAGGCCTTTGACGGTGCGGTTGAAGACCTCGACGCTGAACTGCGGATTGATCACCTCGTCGACGATGTTGCGCACGGCGAGGAGATGGATCTGCGGCTCCTCGAACTGGATGGCCTGGCACCCCGCGTCGGCCAGCTCGTGCAGCTCCTCGTTCAGCGCGTCGGCGATCGCCAGGATGCGTTCCTTGATGCTCTTGTAGTGGCGGTCGGCGACCGCGAACGCCACGAGCTCCGGGCCGATCGTTCCGAACTTCACCGGCTTCCTGGTCATGCGCTGCGCCGTCTTCCACATCGCGGCGTATTGCAGGTCGCCGCGCGTCACCGGGCCAACGATGGCGTTCATGACGCGCGCTTCCAGGTAGTCGTGCAGGATGTGTCCGGGGGGGAAGGCGAGGCCGCCCTTGCCGGCCGGCGTGATCTTCGGGTTGAAGCGCTCGAAGCCGCCCATGTGCCGGGTCGGGTAGTTGGTCCAGCTCTGCCCGCCCACGTCGGAATCGAAGTGCGCGTCGCCGTCCGTCACAATGTCGAGACCGGCGATCTCCTGCTCGTGAAGGTAGACGGAGACGGCATCCACGTACTGCTCGCGGAAGGAGTTCGTCACCATCGCGTCGAGGAACGAGCGCGAGCCGAGATTCTCTGTGTACCAGCTCGGGCGCGGCAGCGAGCCCGTGATGGTGGTCGGCAGCGTGATGTCCTTGGTTGCTCGAAGCATGCAGGCAGTCCCTCCCTGGGCGCGTCCGGCCGTCGGCCGATCGCGCCGCGCAGCCCGTTCTTCTTGAGACGGGCGGACACTAGTCAGCGGGCAAGCCGCCCGTCAACGACGGCGGGGTCTGTTGGCGGCGGCGGGCGATCGATCGCTGCGCGAAACAGCAAGAAGCCCGGGCCGAGGCCCGGGCTTCCGGCTTATGCCCGGCAGGGCAGGATCAGTTGGCCTGCGCCTGCAGCAGCTCCGTGAGCCGGCGGACCGTCGCGCGGCGATTGCGCCGCTCCGGAGCCTCCGTCATCACCTTCGGATATTGCTCGCCGTACCCTTCGGTAATGAGGTTCTCCGGCGGGATGTCGAAGTTCTGCGACAGCGCTACCGCCACCGCCTCGGCCCGGCGGTCGGAGAGGATCAGGTTGTCGTAGTCCGATCCGACAAGGTCGGTGTGGCCCTCGATCAGGTAGACCTCGTCCGGGTTCTCGGCGAGCACGTCCTCCATCACCTCGCCCAGCGCGAACAGAGAGGGCATCTGGTCGGTGCCGATCGTTGCGCTGCCGAAGTCGAAGGTGATCGTATCGAGGTCGATCCGCGGCGAGTAGGCGCGGATGTCCTCGTTCCGAAGCACCTCGTTGAGCGTGTAGGCACGCTCCATCCGCTCCACCGGCGGGGCCAGCAGCGCGCCACGGATGTCCGCCTGCGAGGCTCCGCCGAGGTCGACGATGTAGCGCCCCTGCGGGATGTCCACGCGCGGAGGACGGACGTCGACAATCAGCGGGCGGCGCGGTGCGTCATCGTCGAAGCGATTGTCGATCAGCACGATCTCGCGGCCGTTCGGCAGAACCTTCGTGCGGCGTATGATGTCGCCATAGCGATTGCGATCGGTGACGATCAGTACTCCGTTGTCACGGTAGACGATGGTGCGGGTGCGGCCACCGGGCAGCTCCTGTACCTCCACGTCGCGCGCACCGTAAAGCAGGCGTCCGCCCTCGTCCGGGACGTTCTGCTCCACGTAGAGGTTGCCGCCGCCGAGATCGACGATGATCCGGCCGCCGCGGCGCTCGACCACCTCACCCCAGTCGTCGTCGCGATCGTAGAAGCGGTCGCGGTCCCAGCGGTTCCAATCGCCCCGGTCGCGGTCGCGGTCTCGGCCGTCGCGATCACGGTCGCCCCGGTCGCGGTCCCGATCACGGTCGCCCCGGTCGCGATCCCGGCCGTCACGGCCGCGATCACGGTCCCGGTCACGGTCATCCGCTCCGGGCACGACCGTGCGCATCAGTTGGTCCAGCAGCTGCTCCCGCAGGGACCGTACTTGCTCGGCCTCTTCGCGGTTGCCCTGGGCTTCGAGCTGCTCCTCGACCGTCGTGTCTTCTTCCACAGCCTGTTGCTGGTCGGGGGGCGCCGGCTCATCCTGCGTGGCGGTGTCGCTCGGCTGCTGCGGCGCAGGCTGCTCGGCCTGCTCAGGCGCGGCCGGCTGATCGCCGTCGCGTTGCCGCCTCAGCTCCTCGCGGCGGCGCTGGGCGCGCTCCACGGCTCCTCCAGGGGCTGCGGGCTCGGCTGCGGGTGCAGCCTCTTGCGCCGGCTGCTCGGCTGCGGGCTCCTCGGGAGCGGCTTCCTGAGCGGGCTGCTCCGGGGCCGCGTCTTGAGCGGGCTGCTCGGGGGCAGGCTCCTGCGCTGGTTGCTGGGCCGCGGGCTCCTCGGCCGGCTGCTGCTCCGCAGGCTGCTCGGGCACGGGCTCCGCGGCGGGCTCTTCCTGCGCCGGCTGCTCGGGGGCAGGCGCCTCGGCGGGTTGCTCCGCCGGCTGCTCCGGCGCCGGTTCATCAACCGGTTGCTCCGGGGGGGCCTCCTGCGCAGGCGGCTGCTCTGGCGCAGGCTGTTCCGGGGCAGGCTCCGCGGGCGGCTCTGGAGCGGGCTCCGCCGGCTGCTCGGGGGCAGGCTCAGGCGCGGGCTCGTCCTGAGCGGGCG
>CAZMJQ010000400.1:0-2708 GCA_964566475.1 uncultured Propylenella sp.
CCACGATATCTTCCTGCCCGACGACTATCCGCCCGAATGGGACTGGCGCGGCTACAACGAGCAGCTCGGCGTCGCCGCGCTCCTCCAGGGGCGCGGCTACCGGGTCCTGTGGTCCAGCCAGTATGCGGTGACGCGCATGGCCGACGCAGTCCAGGCCAGCGTGGCCGGCATTCTCGAGCTGAAGGCCGGGGCGTTCGAATCGAGCCTGTGGCTGGTGAAGGTGTAGTACGCTTTCGGTGCATGGCGCGTTGCACCCGAAGGGGTCATTCTCGCACGCGCGAAGGGCGACCGAGAACCCGGAGCGGTGCAGCCCTGGGCCTCGGGTCTGCGCTGCGCTCCGCCCGAGGATGACACTTCCTTACATGCCCTACGGCGGCGCCGGGCACGTTGCTCACTCGCTCGTCGCGCCGTGATTCCCATCTCCGTGCTCCTCGGGAGCGGCGCTGCCGATCGGTGCGATCGCGTAGGTCACGTCCACGTCGCCAGCGTTCTCGAACGTGAGCGTGCCTTCAAACGTCTTGCCTTCAACGAGGGGATGGGCGAGGTCCATGAGCATGATGTGGAAGGAGCCGGGCTTGAGTTCGACGGAGCCGCCGGCGGGAATCTCTATCCCCTCCTCCAGCGGTCGCATCGTCATGACGCCGTCGGCGACGACCATCTCGTGGATCGCGGTGCGCCCGGCGATTTCGGCGGTTGCGGACACCAGCCGGTCGGCCTCGTCGCCGGTATTGCGGATCGTCATGTAGCCGCCTGCCACCTGGGCTGCGGGCGGGGTCGCACGGGCCCAGGGATGGTCTATGACCAATGCGTCCTGGGCGTACGCTTGACCGGCGACTGACAGGGCGCAGGCGGCGAGCAGCCCGATTGCGACTCCGCTGCACGCACGGAAGAAGGAACAATGAGTCACTCTACCACTCCATGTCGTTGTCGAAGGTTGCAATTCATGGCATTTGAGGTCCATTGCCCCCTGCCCAGTTGCGCCGCGCTCACGCATAGCCACACTTGATTCCGAGTCCTCCGCACGGACATGAGTATTTCCTCCGCACAGGCCGGCAGATCGAACGGCCGGGCGATCGCTGCCATATGCATCGGGATCGCCCTCCTCGTCGTCAACGACGCCATCGCCAAGTGGCTCACAGCGCACTATCCACCGCTCCAGATCGTGTTCATGCGGAGCCTGCTGGCGCTGCCGATGATCGCGATCTTCGTGCTCTCTATAAGCGGCCCGGCCGCGCTGCAAACGCGACATCTTGGAACCCATGCGCTGCGCGGCCTCTTCATGGTGGCGGGCGCCTACTGCTTCTTCGTCGGGCTGAAGTTCCTGCCGCTCGCCGAGGCGACGGCGCTCATATTCGCGGCGCCCATCTTCATCACGGCACTCTCGGTGCCGCTCCTCGGCGAGAAGGTCGGGTGGCGGCGCTGGGCGGCGGTCTTCGCCGGCTTCGCCGGTGTGCTCATCATTGTGCGCCCGGGAGCCGCGGCGTTTCATCCGGCGTCGCTATTCGTGGTCGGGGCAGCGGTTTCATATGCGCTGGTCATGATCAGCGCCCGCTGGATCGGCAAGCAGGAGAGTGCGTGGACGATGATGTTCTACGTGGTGCTTTTTCCGATGCTGTTCAGCGGCTTCATCGTTCCCTTCCTCTGGGAGACGCCGCAGGCGGCGCACCTGCCGCTCTTCGCCGCCATCGCGGTGTTCGGGACGCTCGGCATGACGCTGATCAGCCAGGCGTTCCGCATGGCGCCCGCGGCGATCGTCGCGCCGTTCGACTACACGGCGCTCATCTGGGCGACGCTGCTGGGATGGCTCGTCTGGAGCGACGTCCCCGGGCCATGGGTCTATGCGGGGGCCGCGGTCATCATCGCGAGCGGCGTCTACATCGTGCTTCGCGAGACGCGCGTTCCCCGGGGGCAGACTTAGTCGTGCGGGTCGATGGCGTCGCGCAGGCCGTCGCCAAGGAAGGAGAAGGCGAGCACGATCAGCATCACCGGGACCATAGGCATCAGGAGCCAAGGATAGAGCGCCACCGCCTCGATGTTCTGCGCCTCGTTCAGCAGCACGCCCCAGCTGGTGATCGGCGGCCTGAGGCCGAGGCCGAGGAAGGAGAGCGCCGTCTCCGCCAGGATCATGGTGGGGATGGTGAGCGAGGCCGAGGCGATCAGGTGACTGGTGAAGTTCGGCAGGAGGTGCTTGCCGATGATGCGCGAGGGCTTGGCGCCCATCATCTCGGCCGCGGCGACATAGTCCTCCTCGCGCAGCGCGAAGAGCTTGGAGCGCACAGCGCGCGCGATCGACGGCCAGTCGAGCAGCGCCAGGATGACCGTGATGCCGAAATAGATGAGCCGCGGGTCCCAGGTGACGGGAAGCGCCGCCGAGAGCGCCATCCATAAGGGAAGCTCGGGGATGGAGCGCAATATCTCGGTGAGGCGCTGGACGATGGAATCGAAGATCCCGCCGAAATAGCCGGCGATGCCGCCGACCACGATGCCGATCGCGTAGCTCAGCGTCACGCCGACCAGCCCGATCGTCAGCGATATGCGGGCGCCGTAGGTCAGCCGCGAGAACATGTCCCGGCCCAGCCGGTCGGTGCCGAGCAGGAACAGGGTCCCGCCCTCGGGCGGGCAGACGAAATGGAACGTGGCGTCGAAGATATCCCAGAAATTGTACTCGTCGCCGGAACAGAAGAAGCGGATCCGCTGCGGCTCGGACG
>CAZMJQ010000401.1:0-6399 GCA_964566475.1 uncultured Propylenella sp.
GAGCCACAGCAGGCCGTAGAAGATGAAGCCGTGGATGACGTGCGAGGGCGAGTACCAGTCGGAGAGGTGCTGCGAATTCTCCGAGCTGACGGCAATGCCGTGCCAGAGCTTTACGTAACCGCACTCGCAGACCGGCTCGCGGCCCATTGCGAGCAGGATCACAGCCGCGAGCACGATGATGCCGAGCGTGAGGGCGACATGAAGCCGGGTGATTCGCATCGGCCATTCATGCTGGCCCAGGTGCATGCCGTGCAAGCCCTTCGAGCATCTCCCTCATGCTGAGGCGCTCGCCGCTTTGAGTGGCGACCTCGAAGCACGAGCCGAGGTGCGTGCGGCCATCCTTCGAGGCAATGCCGGCTTGCGCCGGCATTGCCTCAGGATGAGGGCTTCTTTCTGGCGGTGCTCAACACGTGGAGGCTTGCCTATGGCCGCAGCCGCTGCATCGAGGCGGCGGAGCCGGCGAGCCGCGCGAGGTTGATGAGCTCCGCCCGGTAGCCGAACTCGTCCGGGCCCTTGTTGGCCTGCGCCAGCGCGATCACGTCATCGTAGGTGAAGTCGCCGGTATATTGCCCGCCGCGCAGCAGCTGGCCGAATGCGGCGACGGCGGCGGCGAAGCGCGCCTCGCGTGCGGCTGTCCCGCCCGCCGATCCGTCCACCTCGTCCGCCGCGGAGACCGGCGTCTCGATCAGGCGGCTCGTGTCCTCCGCCGGCAGCTTGTAGCGGATGCGGAGGAAGGCGTATTCGTCGCTCACGTCACCTGCGGACTGCGCCTCGCGCTGATAGCGAAGACCGTCGACCAGCTCCGCCGGACTCCCGGCCGGTGTGATCTCGTAGATCGCCGTCACGCTGTGGCCGGAGCCGATCTCGCCTGCGTCGACGCGGTCGTTGTTGAAGTCCTCGCGATTGAGGAGCCGGTTCTCGTAGCCGATCAGCCGGTATTCCGAGACGGTCGCGGGATTGAACTCCACCTGGATCTTCACGTCCTTGGCGATCGGGAAGAGCGTGGAGCCGGCCTCCTCGACCAGCACCTTCCGCGCCTCGTTGAGCGTGTCGATGTAGGCCGCCGCGCCGTTGCCGTTCTGCGCCAGGGCCTGCATGAGCGCGTCGTTGTAGTTGCCCTGGCCGAAGCCGAGCACGGAGAGGAACACGCCGCTCTCGCGTTCGCGCTCCACGAAGCCCTGCAGCTCGTCGACGTCGGTGATGCCGACGTTGAAGTCGCCGTCGGTGGCGAGGATGACTCGGTTCACGCCCTCGGCGTCGAAGCTCTGGCGCGCGAGCTGGTAGGCCTGCCGGATGCCCTCCGCGCCTGCCGTCGAGCCGCCTGCGCCGAGGCTCTCCAGTGCCGCCAGGATCTTCGACTTTTCCGATGCCGCGGTGGGCTGCAACACCGTTCCGGCGCCGCCGGCATAGGCGACGATCGCGACCCGGTCTTCCGGCCCCAGCTCGTCGACCAGAAGCCGCATGGAATTGATAAGAAGCGGCAGCTTGTTCGGCGCGTCCATCGAGCCGGACGTGTCGATCAGGAAGACCAGATTGGCGCGGGGGCGCTCCGCCGGCGCGATGTCGAAGCCCTTGATGCCGATGTGCAGCAGCCGAGTCTCGGCGTTCCACGGCGTGGGCATCACGGTCGCGGTTGCGCGGAACGGCTCCTCGGCGGAGTCGGGTCCGGCATAGTCGTAGGGGAAATAGTTGATCAGCTCCTCCACGCGCACGGCATCGTCGGGCGGCAGGGTGCCGTTGTTGATGGCGGCGCGCATGAAGGCATAGGACGACGTGTCCACGTCGATGGAAAACGTGGAGACCGGATCCTCCGCCGTCACGTGCAGCGGGTTGGTGTCGATCGTCTCGAAGCGGTCGCGGCCCTGCTCCTCGTAGGCGCGCGGAGCCGGCACGTCGGCGCCTGCCATCGGAACGGCCGAGCCGACCGGGGCGGACGACGCGATCCGATCGCGCGGCGGGGCGGCGGCCATCCCGTGCTGCGACAGGTCGAATGTCTCCACCAGCCTTCGCGCCGCGGCAGGGGGCGATGCGGAAGGCTGCGCTTCCGCCGCCTCGCCGACGTCGTCGCTTCGCGGAGCCGGCTGAGGCGCAGGCGTGCTGGCGGCAGGCGCGGCGTCGGGGTCGGACAGAATCCGGGGCAGATTGTCTTGCGCAATCTGAGGCTCGGCGGCGGCCTGGCGTCCCGCCGCTCCGTCATCGCCGTCGAGGCGCGTCGCGATATCGGAGAAGTCGCGCTCGTCCGCGGCCGGCGCGCTGAGCTTCGCGCCGGTGTCACGCTGCATGAATCCTTCGATGGTCTGAACGTTCACCGCTGCGACAACGGCGATGGCAAGCACGGCGAGGCTGGCGCCGCCGGCAAGAGCTTGTCGCATGGAGAGGGAATGCATGGGTCGTCGTCCCCTGATGGTTTCGGTCGCGGCACGTGCCGCGTTCCTGAGACGACCGAGAAGTCCCGTTCCTTGGCGCGCGGTTTCTTGCGACGCCGCGTGCCCGGCATCGTAAGCCTCGAGCGCGGCGGCAACCGCCGTCTCCCGGGCGCCGGGCCGCGGCGTAATGCGGTCCGCATTCAATGCGCGCTTCAGCTTGTCGAGCTCACTCATTCGCTTCATCCATTCGCGCGCGCAGCGCCTTCTTCGCCATGTGCATGCGCCAAGACACGGTGCTTTCCGCGCAGCCGAGGGCCTCCGCCGCCTCGGCATGCGAAAGATCCTCCGCCACGACCATGAGCACCGTCTCGCGC
Organism: uncultured Propylenella sp.; assembly: GCA_964566475.1. GTDB lineage: Bacteria > Pseudomonadota > Alphaproteobacteria > Rhizobiales > Afifellaceae > DASWJZ01. The sequence goes on from CAZMJQ010000401.1 coordinate 2,741, forward strand.
AGGCCCGGCTCCAGGCTCTGCAGCGTGTCGTGCAGCCATTCCGTTCGCATCTCCGTGTCGGCCTGGTCGGCGTCCTCCGACTCGCGCAGCGCCACATATTGCTCCACCAGCTTCGCCGACGATTTTCGCCGCCTCAGGTGATCGCGGCAGCGGTTGATTACGATGCTGACGAGCCAGGTTGAAAAGCGGCTGCGGCCGCTGAAACAGCCGATCTTCATGGCGAGCGTGACGCAGACGTCCTGCGCGATGTCCTCCGCGTCGGCCGCCGAGCCGACATAGCGGCGCGCCACGCGGTAGATCATGTCGTAGTGCCGCTCCACGAGGCGCCCGAAGGCCTCGCGGTCGCCGCGCTGCGCTACTGCCGCAAGCTCGCTGTCGTCGATCTGGCTCAGCATCTGCCCCATGAGACGCGCCCGGCGGGCGATTCCTTGGCGGACCGGCGCAGAACATTTCCCGCAGCCTAAAAAAGCCCCGCAAGCCTTTGATAACTACGCCACGTTAATGCTGGCCGGCATTGCCGGAAAGCTTCCTATTTTATGCAAATGGGACAGATTGGACGAGCAACAGGCGACTCCCGCCCTGAGGGCAGGACCATGCAAGACACCGAGAGGCCGGCGGCGCTCCATGCCGCGGAGAGCGGCGAGGAGCATCGTCAGGGGCATCGCAGGCGCACCCTGAAGCAGGGGCGGGCGGTGCTCTCCGACACGACCGTTATCGACTGCAAGCTGCGCGACATGTCCGAGGACGGCGCGCATCTCGTCTTCGGCGGCGCGATCTCGCTGCCCGAGACGTTCCGCCTCTACAATGTCAGCGACAAGCTCATGGTGCCGGTGAAGCTGCAGTGGCAGCGCGGTCTCGAGGCGGGCGTGTCCTTCGCCGGTCCGGCCGAGCCGCACCCCGACTTCTAGGATCGCCTTGCAGGTTTGGTGGATCGCAACCGAAGACGTCATTCCCGGGTGGGGCGAAGCGGAGACCCGAGAACCCAGCGTACGGTGCCCCTGGGTCCTCGGATCGCGCTCCGCGCGTCCGAGGATGACACGCTCTTGGATCGCCTTTCAGCAACTCCATGCCCTTAGCGGAAGGTCCGCACGGCAAGCGCGATGCGGGCAACCGCGGTGATGAGCGTGAGCGCCGCGAAGGCATAGGCGAGCGGCGCGAAGGCGGACGGGAACAGGCAGAACAGGCAGAAGACCGCGATCGTCTCGGTCGCCTCGGCAAGCCCCGTGGTGAAGTAGAGCGACTTCGACCCGCGCGCCTCGGTGGCGAGCCTGCGCCGCTCCGCCATGATCGCGTAGGCGAGGAACGTCGCTCCGTTGACGTAGAACGAGAAGATGAGGGTCGCGCCGGCGACCGCATTCGCGGCCGGGTCGGCGATGACGAAGCCGAGCGGGACGGCGCCGTAGAAGGCGAAATCGAGCACGATGTCGAGGAAGCCGCCGCGGTCCGTCTTGACCGTGTGCCGCGCCACGGCGCCGTCGAGCCCGTCGCAGAGGCGGCTTAAGAGCAACAGTAGCAGCGCGACGATATAGAGCTGGAATGCGATCGCGATCGCGCCGGCGATGCCGATGGCGAACCCGGCCCAGGTGACCAGGTCGGCCGTGACGCCGCTTGCGGCCAGCCTCGCGCCGAGCCGGTCCAACGTCGGGTCGAGCAGCCGCCTTGCCGCGCCGTCGAGCACGAATCGTCCTTTCCCTCGCTTTCCTCTTTCGGTTTAGGAAAGAACGGTCGACAATGCGAAGCGAGTCAACGCACCTCGCCGAAGCGTGAAGCCGCGAAACATCTTGCTCGTCACGTTCCTGAAGAGATCCGAGATCGCATGCCTGCGACGCAGCCTGGTTCCTCCCCCATCGCAGATGGGGGAGGGGGACCATCCGCAGCCTGGCGGAGGGGGCGGCGGCAGACTCCGTGCCGTGCGGCCGCCCCCTCCACCGCGTTCCGCGGTCCCCCTCCCCCGCATTGCGGGGGAAGAACCGGTGCCTTGCCGAAACGCATTGCGCCTCGCGGCTCTGGGCGCGCTGTGCGCGGCGCTTTGGCTGCTCGCCATTCCCGCTGCTTCCGCTGCGCAAGAAGCGATGCAGCCGGACTCCGTCGTGGTCCCGAACTTCTGGGATCCGCGGGCGCGGCTGGAGCGGCCCTCGGCCAGCGAGATCGGCCCGATCCGGTTCCTTACGGCGGAGGACTTTCCGCCGTTTGCCTTCCGCGACCACCGCGGCGTCCTGATCGGCTTCGATGTCGACCTGGCGCGGGCCATCTGTGCGGTGCTCAACGTGCCGTGCGCCATCCAGGTCCGGCCGTTCGGCACACTGGTCGACGGGCTGACGGATGGGACCGGCAACGCCATCATCGCGGGTTTCGATCCGGAACGGGCCGGAGCCCAGGGGCTCATCGCGACGCAGGCCTATCTCAAGATCCCGGGCCGCTTCGTCGCCGCCAAGGACGCTGCATTCGATCCGGCGTCGCCGCCTGAGAAATTCGTCGGCGTGGTGTGCAACAGCGCGCACGCCGCCTACCTGGACCGCTTTTTCCCGGACCTCAGCGTAGCCTGCTACCTCGATCCGGCGGTGGCGCTCGGCGAGCTCAAGGCCGGGGTGCTGGCGGCGGTCTTCGGTGACGCGCTGAGCCTCGCCTTCTGGCTGCACGGTCCGGCCTCGGAGGACTGCTGCGCCTTCGCCGGCGGCGCCTATCTCGACGACCGCTATTTCGGCTCGGGGCTGTCGATCGTCGTGAAGTCGGAGGACCGCACGCTCAAGTTCGCGCTCGACTACGCTCTGCGCGAGGTCTACCGCGCGGGCACCTACGAGGAGCTCTACCTCAGGTACTTTCCGGTGAGCCTGTTCTGAACCCCCCGTACTTTCCGTCGTCATTGCCGGGCTGAACATCAAGCCCGGCAATCCATTCCGCTACCGCACGACCGTGCTGCGACGCTGCGGAATGGATCACCCGGTCAATCCGGGTGATGACGACAGAGTGAGGGGCAGCCGCCGGGGCAAGGGTGAGCGTTCCCTTATCCGCCCGCCAGTTGGCGCGCGAACTCTGCCACCGTGCGCGAATAGACGTCGGACTTGTTCCACTGCTTGATGACGTTGAAATTGGCGGTGCCCGGGTTCCATGGCTGGCCGGTCTGCCAACCGTGGCCGCGCAGGTAATTGGCGGTGGAGGCGAGCACGTCGGCGGTGCTGCCGACCAAGTCGCGCCGGCCGTTGCCGTCGAAGTCGACGGCGAAGGCGACGTACGAGGAGGGCAGAAACTGCGTCTGGCCGATCTCGCCGTGCAGGCCGCCGATCATCTGCGCCGGCGTGAGGTCGCCGCGGTCGATGACGCGCAGCGCGTCGACCAGCTGACCGGTGAAAAACTCCGAGCGGCGGCAATCATAGGCGAGGGTGGCGACGGCGCTGATGATGGAGGCGTTGCCGCGGACGGCGCCGAAATCGGTCTCCAGCCCCCAGATCGAGACGACGATCTCCTTGGGCACGCCGAACTGCTGCTCGATGCGGGCAAAGAGGTCGGCATGCTGCGCCAGCTTGCTCTTGGCGCGCGCCATGCGTGGCGGGATCATGCGCCCGGCGAAGGTCTCGAAGCTCTGCTTGAAGACCTGCTGGTTGCGGTCGAGCCGGATCGTCGCGCTGCTGTAGCGGGCTCCGTTGAGGGCGGAGCTGACG
>CAZMJQ010000402.1:0-3728 GCA_964566475.1 uncultured Propylenella sp.
ACGATCGTCAACGCGCCGGGCGGCGGCATCGCGGACGACAAGGCGATCTATTCCTACGTGCCCGACATCATCCAGTTCTACACGGGACAGCGCCCCATCCTGCAGAACGTGCCGACCTGGCGCTGCTCCGTCCCCGAGGAGCTGAGCCACGTCCTCGCCAGCCTGCCGGAGCTGGTCGTCAAGGAGGTGCACGGGTCGGGCGGCTACGGCATGCTGATCGGGCCGACCGCCAGCCGCCGCGAGATCGAGGCCTTCCGGGAGAAGCTGAGGGCGCGGCCGGCGAGCTACATTGCGCAGCCGACGCTGGCGCTTTCGGCCTGCCCGGCGCTGACGCAGAGCGGCATCGCCCCGCGCCACGTCGATCTCAGGCCGTTCGTGCTGGTGTCCGACCGCGTGCGCCTGGTGCCCGGGGGGCTGACGCGGGTGGCGCTCAAGAAGGGGTCGCTGGTGGTCAATTCCTCGCAGGGCGGCGGCACCAAGGACACCTGGGTGCTGCAGGATTGAGCGATGCTGGGCCGGACCGCGGAGAACCTGTTCTGGATGTCGCGCTACATGGAGCGGGCGGAGAACATGGCGCGGCTGGCGGAGGCGGGCTTCCGCATGGCGTTGCGGCCGGACCCCGACGGCGGCCACCGCGACGACTGGAGCTCCACGCTCGCCGGCGCCGGCGTGCTCGACCAGTTCCGCGGCAAGTACGACGACGCCTCGATCGACAGCGTCATCAGCTTCCTCTTGTTCGACGAGGACAACGTCTCCTCGGTGCGGTCCTGCCTCAAGAGCGCCCGCTCGAACGCCCGGGCGGTCCGCACCAAGATCACGCGCGACATGTGGGAGGCGCTGAACACGACGTGGCTGGATTACGATGCGATCAGGCCTGCGGACGTGAGCGCGGCGCGGCTGCCGGAGCTGATCGACCTGATCCGCCAGCGGACGGCGCTCTTCCGTGGCTCGCTGCTCGGCACGATCCTGCGCGACGACGGCTACTACTTCAGCCAGCTCGGGGCGTTCGTGGAGCGCGCCGACAACACGGCCCGCATCCTCGACGTGAAGTATTTCATCCTGCTGCCGGGCAACCAGGCGATCGGCGGCGAGATCGACACTTACCAGTGGGAGACGATCCTGCGCTCCGTGTCGGCGCACCGCGCCTACCGGCACGTGTTCCACGAGAACTACCGGCCGTGGAACGTGGCGGATTTTTTGATCCTGAGGCCGGAGATGCCGCGGTCGCTGCGCTTCTCCTACGACTGGCTGCACATCGCCGCGGACGGGCTGACGACGCTCTACGGCGAGCGCCAGCCGTCCGCCGACCTGATCGCGGAGACGCGCGGGATACTGATGACGATGAGCATGGACACAATCTTCCAGGCCGGCCTGCACGAGTTCCTGACCGGGTTCGTGGCGCGCAACAGCCGGCTGACGGTCGCGCTCGCCGCGGATTACAACTTCGGATAGCCATGCTCGTCTCCATCCGCCACACGACCTATTACAGCTACGACGCGGCGAGCGCCTTCTCCGTGCAACGCCTGCGGCTGACGCCGTTCGATAACGAGGCACAGAAGGTCCGCTCCTGGACGGTCGAGGCCGAAGGCATGGAGAGCGCGGCGTTCTACATCGACGGCTTCGCCAACCGGGTCCATTTCCTGTCCCACGCCAAGCCGTACGACTCGCTGACGATCACGGCCACCGGCGAGGTCGAGACGGAGGATCGCGGCGGCGTCGTGGGGAACCTGGGGGAGGCCGCCAACCCGCTCGTCTTCCTGCGCGCCACGCCGCGCACGGAATCCTCGCCGGAGATCGACGCGCTGGCCGACGGGCTCACCGACCGGGACGACATCGACCGGCTGCATCACCTGCTGGAGGCGATCGCCGAGCGCGTGGTCTACGACACAACCGCCACGCACGAGGGCACGACCGCGGCGGAGGCCTTCGGCGCGGGGCAGGGTGTCTGCCAGGACCACGCCCATATCTTCATTGCCGCCGCCCGGCGGCTCGGCATGCCGGCGCGCTACGTGACCGGCTACCTGCACGTGGACAGCGAGGAGAATTTCGCCGCGCATCACGCCTGGGCGGAGGGCTGGGTACCGAATCTCGGCTGGGTCGGCTTCGACGCGGCGAACCACATATGTCCGACGGAGCGCTACGTGCGCCTGGCCTGCGGCTTCGATTCGACCTCGGCCGCGCCGATCACCGGAAGCCGGCGCGGCGGGGGAACCGAATCGCTGACAGTTGACGTTGTCGTGCGCCAGCAGCAGCAATAGGGGTGGCTGCCCCTCAGGAGATTCGCACGAATGACCTATTGCGTCGGTTTAAGGCTCGACCGGGGCATCGTCTTTGCGTCCGACACGCGAACCAACGCCGGCGTCGACAACGTCGCGACGTTCTCCAAGATGCATGTCTGGGAGCGCGCGGGCGACCGCGTCATCGTGCTGATGTCGGCGGGCAACCTCGCCATCACCCAGTCGATCGTCAGCCTCCTCAACGAGAAGATCGACATGGGGCCGGACGAGCATTCGTTGATGACGGTCAACACCATGTTCCAGGTGGCGCGGCTGGTCGGCGAGACGATCCGCGAGCACAAGCGGAACGAAAAGGAGATGATCGCCGAGAACCCGGCGCTTTTCAGCGCCTCGTTCATCCTCGGCGGACAGATCCACGACGAGCCTCACCGCCTCTTCCAGATATACCAGGAAGGCAACTTCATCGAAGCGACGAAGGACAATCTCTACTTCCAGGTCGGCGAGCACAAATACGGCAAGCCGATCCTCGACCGGGTGGCTAAGCCGGAGATGCGCATGGGCGTCGCGGCGAAGCTGGTGCTGATCTCGTTCGATTCCACGCTGCGGTCGAACCTCTCCGTCGGCATGCCGATCGACCTGCTCATCTACCGCAAAGACGAGCTGAAGGTCGCCGAAGAGCGGCGGATCGAGGAGAACGATCCGTATTTCCGCAAGCTTTCCGCCGCCTGGTCCGAAGCGATCCGCGACGCCTTCGCTCATATCGACGAGTATGGGGAGGGTGGGGAAGCAATCGAGATCCTGCGAACGCGGGGTGCCGATCCGGCGGAGGACCCAGAGCTGGAGCCGGCCATCCAGGCGACGGCGGGATGGCTGAGCGAGGTGGACCGGTAACGCAACCGGTTGCTCCCGAGCGCAGGAACCTGCTTTACGGAGCGGGTACTTCCTACATGCGGGGGCCCCCATGCCAAATGCCACGTTTGCCGTCTATCCAAGCCTCAAGGACAAAGTCGTCACCATCACCGGCGGCGCGAGCGGCATCGGCGCCGAGATAGTGCGGGCCTTTGCTGCGCAGGGCGCAAAGGTCGGGTTCGTCGATCTGGACGAGGCGCGCGGCACGGCGCTCGCGAAGGAGCTGGAAGGCGAGGGCGCGACAGTCCGCTTCCAGGCCTGCGACCTGCGCGAGATCGATCAGCTCAAGGGGGCGATTTCCGCCCTGAAGGCGGCGCTCGGGCCGACGCAGGTGCTTGTCAACAACGCGGCACGCGACGACCGGCATCCGTGGCAGGAGGTGACGCCGGACTATTACGACGAGCGGATCGCCACGAACCTGAAGCATATGTTCTTCGCCATCCAGGCGGTCGCGCCGGACATGATCGAGGCGGGCGGCGGTTCGATCGTGAACATGGGGTCGAACTCCTGGTGGGAGGCCGGCGGCGGGTTTCCTGTCTACGCCACGGCGAAGGCGGCGGTGCACGGCATGACGCGCACGCT
>CAZMJQ010000403.1:0-13316 GCA_964566475.1 uncultured Propylenella sp.
GAGCCGCGGCGGCCTGACGCGCAATCCCTATGCGCTGGAGCGCACAGCCGGCGGATCGAGCTCGGGCTCGGCGGCGGCCACAGCCGCGGCGTTCTCGGTTGCCGCCATCGGCACGGAGACCGACGGCTCGGTGGTGAGCCCGGCCGCGCTCAATGGCCTGGTCGGCGTCAAGCCGACGGTCGGCCTCGTCAGCCGGCACGGCCTGATCCCGGTCTCCCCGGTGCAGGACACGGCGGGCATCATGGCGCGCCGCGTGGTGGATGCCGCTGCGGTGCTCTCCGCCATCGCCGGCAGGTCGCCGCGCGATGCGGCGACGGCGGACGCCGATCGGGGCCGCAGGGACTATGCGGCAGCACTTGGCAAGGCGACGCTCAAGGGAGCGCGGATCGGCGTTGCGCGCGCGCTCAGCCTGTTCCATCCGGCGATGGAGGCGATCCTGAACGAGAGCGTGCGGTCGCTCCGCGACGCGGGCGCGGAGGTCGTGGACGTCGAGGTCTGCCCGGTCGGCGCCGTGCGCGAGACCGAGTACCAGGCGCTCGTCACCGAGTTCGGGCACGCGCTCGATGCGTATCTCGCCTCGCTGCCGCCCGAGACGCCGGTCCGCTCGCTCGAGGCGCTGATTTCTTTCAACCGCGCGAACCGTGAGAAGGTCATGCCGCATTTCGGGCAGGATCTCCTGGAGCGCGCGCTTGAAGCGCCTTCGCTGGAGGACGAGTCGTACCGCCGGCTGCGCGCGGAGTGTGTGCGCCTGACGCGGGAGGAGGGGATGGACCGCCTGCTGGCGGAGCACCGCCTCGACGCGGTTGCGGCGATCTCCACCGCGCCTCCGTGGAACATCGACCTCGTCAGCGGCGACGGTCCGCGCTACACGAGCGCCTATCTGGCGGCGATCCCCGGCTATCCGAACGTCACCGTCCCGGCCGGGTATGTGCGGGGGCTTCCCGTCGGTCTCTCCTTCATGGGCGGCCCGTGGCAGGAAGCGAAGCTCCTCGGGCTCGCCCATGCATTCGAAACTGTAACCGCCGTGCGTCGCCCCCCGCGGCTCACGGAATCCGGCGCGGCGCCCGTCGCCGCGCGATTGCACGAGTCCGAAGAGGCAGCTTGATGGAAAGCTTTACCACCCGCCCTGAAATCGTCGGCACGTTCGGCGTCGTCGCCTCCACCCACTGGCTGGGCACGGCGGCCGGGATGGCGATGCTGGAACGGGGCGGCAACGCCTTCGATGCCGCGGTCGCAACCGGCTTCGTTCTGCAGGTGGCCGAGCCGCACTTGAACGGCCCCGGCGGCGAGGTTCCGATCCTTCTGCACTCGGCGCGCACCGGGCGCACCGACGTGATCTGCGGCCAGGGCGTCGCCCCGGCCGCCGCCACCATCGAAGCCTACCGCGACCTCGGCCTCGACCTGGTCCCCGGCACCGGTCTCCTGTCGGCGGTCGTCCCCGGCGCCTTCGACGCTTGGATGCTGATGCTCCGCGATCACGGCACGATGGAGGTCGAGGACGTGCTGGAGATTGCCATCGGCTACGCCGAGGCCGGATGCCCGCTCGTCCCGCGCATCTCGCAGTCGATCGCCGCCGTCCGCGAGCTTTTCCTCGCCGAGTGGCCGAGCTCGGCCGCGGTCTTCCTACCGAACGGAGAGGTGCCCCGGCAGGACACGCTGTTTCGCAATCGGGGCATGGCGCGCACCTACCGCCGCGTCGTGGATGAGGCGAAAGCCGGAGGCCGCACGCGCGAGGGCCGCATCGAGGCCGCACGCCGCGCCTGGTATCGCGGTTTCGTCGCCGAGGGGATCGACCGCTTCTGCCGCGAGACGGAGGCCATGGATACGAGCGGCGAGCGTCATAGCGGGCTGCTCACCGGCGACGATATGGCTTCGTGGTCGGCGACTGTCGAGCGGCCGCTCAGCTACGACTGCCACGGCTACACACTGTGCAAGACCGGGCCGTGGGGGCAGGGGCCGGTGGCCCTGCAGCAGCTGGCGCTGCTGAAGGGATTCGACCTCGACGGCATGCACCCGCACGGGCCTGACTTCGTCCATGTGGTGACCGAGTGCGCGAAGCTTGCCTTCGCCGACCGCGAGGCGTTCTACGGCGATCCCGACTTCGTCGATGTCCCGATGGATACCCTCCTGTCCGACGCCTACAACGACGAGCGCCGCAGGCTCATCGAGACGTGCGCCTCGCGCGAGCTGCGCGCCGGCCGTATCGACGGCTACGGAAGCGAGCCGATCGTTGCCGACGCGGCGGAGCTGAAAGAGCGCGCCCGCAGGGCCGGAGCGTTCGGCGGGGGCGAGCCGACCGTGGCGCGCTTCGGGGAGATGGAGATCGCCGCCGACGGGGCGGCGAGCGGCGACACGGTGCATGTCGACGTGATCGACCGCTGGGGCAACATGGTCTCCGCCACCCCAAGCGGCGGCTGGCTGCATTCCTCCCCGGTCATCCCCGATCTCGGCTTTCCGCTGACGACGCGCGGGCAGATGTTCTGGCTGGTGGAGGGCACGCCGGCGAGCCTGGCGCCCGGCAAGCGGCCGCGCACCACGCTCACGCCCTCCCTCGCGCTGCGCGACGGCGAGCCCTACATGGCCTTCGGCACGCCGGGCGGCGACCAGCAGGACCAGTGGTCGCTGCACGTCTTCCTGCGTCACGTGCATCACGGAATGAACCTCCAGGAGGCCATCGACAGCCCGGAATTCCATACCGCGCATTTCCCAAGTTCGTTCTATCCGCGCGGCTCGCGGCCGGGGCACCTGGCCATCGAAGGGCGGTTCCCGAAGAAGACGCAGGAGGAGCTTGGCCGGCGCGGGCACGATCTTGAGGTTTCGGAGGACTGGTCGCTCGGCCGCGTCACCGCGGCGGCGAAGGACGGCGATCTCCTGAAGGCCGGCGCGAACGCGCGCTTCATGCAGGGCTACGCCGCCGGCCGCTAACCCGCCGCGCACAGCCTCGGCAGGCGCGCTTATCCGGCGCCTCCGCCGGTTTCGGCAGAGTTTCGTTGAAGGCCGAAACCGGTTTCGCCATGATGCCTCCAAGAGCGGAACAGCTCACGGGAGGACAAGCTGGTTGCACCCGGCGGAGTGACGATCGCCGATCTCGCCAGAGAGCTCGGTGTCACCAAGAGCACGGTATCGCGCGCCCTCAACGGCTATGCCGACATTGCGGAGGGAACGCGCGAGCGCGTCCGCGCCGCTGCGCAGGCTAGCGGCTATTTCGCATCCAGCGCGGCACGCAACCTGAAGCGCGGCCGGCACGAGACCATCGGCGTCGTGCTCCCGGTGCACAGCGGCACCATGGCCCAGCCCTTCCTGGCGGAGTTCTTCGACGCAGTCACGCGCACGCTGCACGCCAGCGGCTATGACCTGCTCACCGCGACGGCGCGCTCGCGCGAGGACGCGCTGAGGACCCACGAGCGCCTCATCGCGGCGCGCAAGGTCGACGGGTTCATCCTGCCGCGAACCGAGGTGGTGGACGAACGCGTCAGTTTCCTGCGCGAAAGGGGCGTGCCGTTCGTCACGCACGGGCGGACCGCGCAGCAGGCGCATCACGCCTGGTTCGACATCGACAATATCGGCGCTTTCCGCAGCGTCGCCGCCCATCTTGGCCGGCTGGGGCACAGGCGGATCGCCTTCGTCGGCGGTCCGGCCACCTTCAACTTCATCAGCCAGCGCATCGAGGGCTATCGCGACGGTCTCGCGATCGCGGGCCTGCCCATCGACGAGAACACCATCCTGCGCGGCGAGCTCGACGCTTCGTCCGGCATGAGGATCGCCCGGAGCCTCCTGCGCGCGGCGAATCCGCCCACCGCCATAGTCTGCGCCACCGACGCCATCGCCGTCGGCGTCATGCGCGCGCTCACTGAGAACGGCCTGCGCGCCGGGCATGACGTATCGGTCACCGGCTACGATGACCTGCCGCTGTCCGCGTTCCTGGATCCGCCGCTGACCACCTTCTCGCAGGAGACCGCAAAGTCGGGGGAGCGGGTCGCCGGCATGCTGCTTGAGCTGATCGGCGGCGTGCGTCCCGAGGACCTGCAGGAGCTGCACGACGCCGTGTTCATCCGGCGCGCATCCGACGGAAAGCCGATGGTGAGCCCGAAGGGGCTGCGCGCGAAACTGGATGCCATGCATCCGAAACTGAAGGAGGAAATTCCATGAGGTTGACGAGCTTCAAAAGGCCGGCGCTCCTGGCGGGTGCCACACTCTTTGTCGCAAGCCTGGCCGGGACGTCGGCCGCTCAGTCGATCCGCTTCTGGACGACGGAAGAGCAGCCGGACCGACTCGCCAAGCAGGAGCAGATGGCCGCCGACTTCGAGGCGCAGACCGGCATCTCGGTGGACGTCATTCCGGTCACCGAGAGCGACCTTGGCCAGCGCGCCACCGCAGCATTCGCCGCGAACGACCTGCCGGACGTGATCTACTTCACCCTGCAATACGCACTGCCGTGGGCGGAGGCGGGTATCCTGGACATCGACGCCAACACGGAGATCGTGGAGGATCTTGGAACGGACACGTTCGCACCCGGCGCCCTCGGCATGGCGGACATGCAGGGCGACTATGCCGCCGTTCCCGTCGACGGATGGACGCAGATGATCGTCTACCGCAAGGACCTCTTCGAGGAGAATGGGCTCGAGCCGCCCGCCTCCTACGCGGCGATCGAGACCGCTGTCGGGGCGCTGCACAATCCGCCGGACATGTACGGCTTCGTCGCTGCGACCAAGGTCGACGAAAACTATATGAGCCAGGTGCTGGAGCATGTGCTCCTCGCCAACGGGATCTCCCCCGTCGACGAGAACGGCATCGCCTCGATCGACGAGGGCAGGCTCGTGGAGGCGCTCAACTTCTACAAGGCGATCGCCGACGCCTCCCCGGAGGGCGAGCTCTACTGGCAACAGTCGCGCGAGCTCTACTTCGCCGGCAAGGCAGCGATGATTATCTGGTCGCCGTTCATTCTCGACGAGCTGGCGGGCCTACGCGACGACGCGCCGGTGACGATCAGCGACGACCCGACCACGAGCGAGCTGGCCGAGAAGACGGGCGTGGTGACGACGCTCTCCGGGCCCTCCAACCCGGACGGGGCTGCCTGGGCGGACATCCGCTATTTCGGCGTCACGACCGACGCAGACACCGACAGCGCCATGCAGTTCGTCGAATATTCGATGAGCGACGGCTACATGCAGACGCTGTCGATCGCGCCAGAGGGCAAGTTCCCGGTCAGGCGCGGGACGGCCGACGATCCCAATCGGTTCGTCGAGGGCTGGGCCGGGCTGCCGATCGGCGTAGACCGCAAGGCCGCCCTCACCGACGTCTACGATGAGGAGACGGTCAACACGATCGTAACCGGCCTGGAGACGGCCAATCGCTGGGGCGTCAGGGAAGGGCAGCTTTCCGCCGCATCCAAGGTCATCAACAGCCAGGTGATCAACCGCATCGTGCGGCGGTTCATAGACGATGAGCTGAGCGCCGAGGAGGCGGCCGCGGCGATCAACGACGAAATCGCCAGGATCGAGTAGCTGAGCGGGGGCGGCGAGGCGACCCGCCGCCCCGTTCCGGTCGCCCCATGTCGTCGGACGTTCGAAAGCTCGATCTAGCCGAGGCGGACGAGGCGGTTTTCTCGCCGCTTCGGCCGCCGAAGGGCATCGGCCCGCTGCAACGGCGGGAGGCGCGGCTCGCCTACCTCATGCTCGCGCCGACCTTCCTCATCGTTCTGCTGATCGTCCTTACGCCGCTCGCGGCCAACTTCTGGATCAGCATCAAGCCGGTCAGGCTTGCCGACCTGCGCCCGCCCGCAACCAGCGTGTCGGAGCGCGTGCGCGGCGACGCGCTGGCGGCGGGGGACTCGTTCGAGATCGTCTATACGGTGCGCAACTCCTCGCCCGAGATGGGCTTGAGCGACGTCACGTTCTCGGACCTGATCCCCGAGGGCGTGAGGCTCGCGATCGAGGACCAGCGCTGCGTCCTGGAAGACCGCGAGCTTTTCTGCGACTTCGGCGACCTTGAGCCGTCGGCGCGCGAGCGTATCACCGTAACCGGCGTCGCCGAGCGCGACATCGAGGACGTCGAGGCCCTTCTGGAAGGCACGGAGCCTTCCGCCACCGGCTCCGGCGGCAACGTGCTCACGAACTTCTCCTTCACGCTCGACAATTTCCGCCGCGTGTTCAACGCGACGGAGTTCTGGAACGTGCTATGGGTCTCGCTCGCCTACACGGTATTCGGGACGGCGGGCGCGCTCGTGCTGGGGCTCTTCGCGGCGCTCCTGCTCAACGAGGCGTTCAAGGGCCGCGCGTTCCTGCGGGGCCTGTTCCTCTTCCCCTATGTCGCGCCTGTCATTGCCGTCGCCTACACCTGGGTGACGCTGCTCGACCCCAATTCCGGCACGCTGAACGCGATCCTGCTGCAGATGGGCGCCGTCGACCGGCCCATCAATTTTCTCGGCCAGCGCTATGCCGAGTTTTCGCTGCTCGGCGTGCCGATCAGCTTCCCGGTCGCTCTGTCGACCGTCATCGCCTTCGAGGCGTGGCGCTACTTCCCGCTGTCGTTCCTGTTCATCCTGGCGCGCATGCAGTCGATCGGCACCGACATGTATGAGGCAGCCGAGATGGACGGCGCGTCGCCGTTCCAGCAGTTCTGGTACCTCTCGCTGCCGCAGCTCGCCGCCATCCTGGCGATCCTCTTCCTCTTGCGCTTCATCTGGACGTTCAACAAGTTCGACGACATCTTCCTCCTGACCGGCGGTGCCGCCGGCACGCGCACGCTCACCGTCAACGTCTACGAGCAGGCCATCGGCCTCTCCAATATCGGCGCAGGCGCCGCGGTCGCTGTCGTGGTCTTCGTCGTGCTCCTCACCTTCGCGCTCATCTTCTTCAAGCTCTCGCCAAAGGAGGAAGGATGATGGGCGCGCTGAGGTCGGGAAGCGTGCTTGCGCTCCTCTCCGGGCTCGCCTGGGGCGCGCTCGGCATGGTCATCATCGGCGTGACGTTCAGCCTCGTCTCCGGCGAGGCCGCGGTCCCGCCGGTGGGCAGGGCCATCCTCGCCGCGCTTGCAGGCGCTGCCGTCGTCATGGCCCTCCCGAATGCGGCGGAGAGACGTCGCCTGGCGCTCTCGGGTGCAGCCACGCTCGCCGCCCTCATCCTGCTCACGCTCGGCCGGCCCTTCGGACTCCCGCTCGCGGCGGCGCCGCTCCTCCAGCTCATTGCGCTTGCCCTTTTCGTCGGCCTCGTCGCCTGGGCAAACGAGAAGGCGCTCGCCGGCGTGCCGGCGGGGCCGCTCCCGCGCTATCCGTTCGAATCCGCGCTGATGCGCATCCTCAAGGGTGCGGGGCTCGTGCTCTTCACCGTCTTCGTTTTCCTGCCGTTCTACGTGATGGTGATGACGAGCTTCAAAACGCAGGCGGCGCTCCTCGCAAACCCGCTCGATTTCTCCCTTGACCTCGAACAAGGCCCCGGAAGCCTGTTTCGCAGCTACACCAGCCTCTTCCGCAATTTCAACTTCGGCACCTACATCCTCAATTCCGCGATCGTATCGGTCTCGACGGTGGCGCTGACGCTCCTCATCGCGGTGCCTGGCGCCTACGCTGTGGCGCGGCTGCGCTTTCCCGCACGCAACTTCTTCACGCAGTCGGTGCTCCTCATCTACATGGTGCCGGCGATCGTGCTGGTGCTGCCGCTCTATGCCGTGTTTTCGCAGCTTCAGCTGCGCAACACTCTGACCGGCCTGCTTATCGTCTACCCGGCTACGACGATCCCCGTGGCGCTTTACATGCTGCAGGGATATTTCCGCGGCCTGCCCGCCGAAATGGAGGAGGCGGGCCTCATGGACGGGCTCTCGCGCCCCGGCGTGATCTGGAAGATCACCCTGCCGCTTTCGCTGCCGGCGCTGGCATCCGTCGCGCTCTATGTCTTCATGATCGCGTGGAACGAGTTTCTCTTCGCCTTCATGTTCCTCGACGATCCCGGCATCTTCACGCTGCCGCGCGGCGTCGCCTCGCTCAATTCCTCCGAGCTGCCGCGCGAGCTGATGATGGCCGGCGCCGTCATTGCCACCGTCCCCATCATGGTCATCTTCCTCTGGCTGGAGCGCTTCATGGTCCAGGGTCTGGCAGCCGGCGCGGTGAAAGGCTGAGCATGCGCGATCTCGACGACGAAGCGGTCGCCATTCTGCGCGCCAACGACCGCGGCGGCTTCACGGTGCCGACGGCGCGGCTTTACCCATACCAGTGGAACTGGGACTCCGCCTTCGCCGCGCTCGGCTTCGCCACGTTCGATCTCGACCGCGCATGGACGGAGATCGAGATGCTGTTTCAGGGACAGTGGCCGAACGGCATGGTCCCGCACATCATCTTCCGGCGCGACGATCCGGACTACTTTCCCGGCCCGTCCGTCTGGGGCACGGACAGCGACCCGCCGACCTCCGGCCATTCCCAGCCTCCGGTCGCAGCGACGATAGTACGCGCGCTCTTCGAGAAGGACGCGACCGAGAGCGGAGCGGCACGGACGCGGACCCTCTATCCGAAGCTGCTCGCGTGGCACCGCTGGTTTCATACCGCCCGTGACCCGGACGGAAGTGGCGTCGTCGCCGTGATCCATCCCTGGGAGTCGGGCCGCGACAACTCGCCGGACTGGGACGAAGCCATGGATCGCGTCGAACCGGCGCGGACAAAAGCCTACACGCGGCGCGATACGAGCCACGTCGATGCCTCCATGCGGCCGACGCAGAGCGAATACGACCGCTACATGCGGATCGTCGAGTTCGGCGCCGAGTACGGCTGGGGGGAGGACTGTCTCGGCCGGAACGGTCCCCTCTTCGTGGCCGATCCGGGCATCACCTTCATCCTCCTGCGCGCCGACCGCGATCTTCTCGCCATCGCGCAAGCGCTGGGGATCGACGACGGGCAGGCGGAAATCGCCGGATGGATCGCGCGGGCGGAGGAGGGCGTACAGCTTCTCTGGAGCAGCGCGGTCGGCGGCTATGCGGCGC
Organism: uncultured Propylenella sp.; assembly: GCA_964566475.1. Lineage (GTDB taxonomy): Bacteria > Pseudomonadota > Alphaproteobacteria > Rhizobiales > Afifellaceae > DASWJZ01. Next base: position 8,968 of record CAZMJQ010000403.1, read on the forward strand.
GCGACCTGAAGTCGGACAGGGTTCCCGACGGGCTTTCCAGCGTCTCCTTCCTCGCGTGGTATGCCGGTCTCGGCGGCGGGGAGCAGGAAGACACGCTTGCCGCCAGCCTCGAGCGCATCCTTGGCGCATCGGCTTTCGCCGTGCCGAGCTTCGACCCCGAACACCGCAAGTTCGACAGCCTGCGCTACTGGCGCGGGCCGGTCTGGGCCGTGATCAACTATATGATCGGCCGCGGGCTCCACGAGGCCGGCCGCGACGCGCTCGCGCACCGCGTGCGCGGGGATACGCGGCGCCTGATCGAGACGTCCGGCTTCTACGAATATTTCGACCCGCTAAGCGGCGCCGGCGCGGGCGGCGGGAAGTTCACCTGGACGGCAGCGATCTGGCTCGCCTGGGCCTCGCCTTCCGCATCGATGGGCTAGGAGCGGGCCATGGGCGCAATCAGGCTGGAGGCGGTGGAGAAGTGGTTCGGGGAGGCGCAGGTCATCAAGGGCGTCGACCTGGAGATCGCCGACGGCGAGTTCGTCATCTTCGTCGGGCCCTCGGGCTGCGGGAAGTCGACGCTGCTCCGTCTCATATCGGGACTTGAGGAGATCAGCCGCGGCAGGCTGACGATCGACGGCCGCGACGTCACGGCCGAGCCGCCGTCGGCGCGCGGGCTGACGATGGTGTTCCAGTCCTACGCCCTCTACCCGCACATGACGGTGCGCGAGAACATGGGGTTCGCGCTGAAGACGGCCGGCGCGCCGAAGCGGGAGATCGCCGAGAAGGTGGAGCGCGCCGCGCAGGTCCTGAAGCTCGAGCCGCTGCTGGAGCGCAAGCCGAAGGACCTCTCGGGCGGCCAGCGGCAGCGCGTCGCGATCGGGCGCTCCATCGTGCGCGAGCCGGCGGCGTTCCTGTTCGACGAGCCGCTGTCGAACCTCGACGCAGCGCTTCGCGTCGAGATGCGCTTCGAGATCGCCAAGCTGCACCAGGCGCTCGACGCCACGATGGTCTACGTGACGCACGACCAGATCGAGGCGATGACGCTTGCCGACCGCATCGTCGTGCTGCAGGCCGGCATCATCGAGCAGGTCGGCACGCCGCGCGAGCTCTACGAGAGGCCCGGGAACCTCTTCGTGGCGCAGTTCATAGGCAGCCCCAAGATGAACGTTTTGCCCGCGACGGCCTCGGACGGCTCGTTCCGGCTACAGGGACAGGGCACCGGCCGGTTGCCGCAGGGCGTGGCCCCCGACCGTGTCGTCTCGCTCGGGATACGCCCGGAGCACATCGCGCTCGCCGAGCCGGGCGAGGCGCACTGCGCCGGCACGGTCGACGTGTCGGAGTATCTAGGCGCGGACGTGATGCTCTTCGTCAATTGCGGCGAGTTCGGCGTCCTCACGGTCCGGCATGTCGGCGACATCGTCGTGCGGCCAAGCGACCGGGTGGGGCTGCGCTTCGACGAGGAGAAGCTGCATTTCTTCGACGGGGCCGGCCAGGCGTTGGGCAATCGGTAGCTAAGACGTCCTCTGCAAGTCCGCATCGCCGCCGAGCGCGCGGAGGGCGTTGAGGATGACCGCCACGTCGATCGCCTCCTGGATCAAGGCGCCCGCGACCGGCGGGATGTAGCCGAAGGCGGCTACGACCATGCCGACGGTCGACAGCCCGATGCCGGCGTAAACGCTTTGAAGTGCGATGCGCATCGACCGCCCGGCGATCGAAACGGCCAGCGGCACTCGGAGCAGGTCGTCGACGAGGAGCACCGCGTCGGCCGCCTCTGCCGCCCCGGCCGCGCCGCTTCCCATGGCGATGCCCACGTCGGCGGCCGCGAGCGCCGGGGCGTCGTTGACCCCGTCGCCCACCATCACGAGCATGCCGCCGGCGCGCTCGCGTTGCGCCAGTTCCACCTTCGCCTCGGGCGAAAGGTCGGCGTGGATTGCATCGAAGCGCATCTGTTCCGCAATGCGCTCCGCCACGGACCGGTGATCCCCAGTGGCGAGGACGATGCGCCGGACCTTCAGCGCACGCAGCGCACTGAGCGCCTCCCGCGCTTCAGGGCGCACCTCGTCGAGCACCTCAAGGACCGCGGCAAGCCTCCCGTCGATGGCGACGGCAACGAGGCTCGATCCGCGGTCGCGCAGTCCGGCGGGCGGATCTGCAGGCATCGCCGCCCGGGCGCCGACATAGTCGTAGCTGCCAACCGCGACGCGGCGGCCCTCGACCAACCCCTCGATCCCCGATCCGGCAAGCTCATCGACTTCGGATGGCGGTGTGAGGGGCAGCTCGTGTGCATGGGCGCTCCGCACCAGTAGCTCTGCGATCACGTGCGTCGATGCCTGGTCGAGCGACGCGGCAAGCTGCAAGACACCGTCAAACGTTTCGCCGGCGGCCAGGTAGCGCGGGACCGCGGAGGCGCTGCCCTTCGTGAGGGTGCCGGTCTTGTCGAGCATCAGTACACGCGTCCGCGACAGCGCCTCCAGGACGCCGCCGCCCTTCACCAGGATGCCGTGCCGCGCCGCGCGCGACACGCCCGCGACCAGCGCCACGGGGACGGCAAGGATGAGCGGGCAGGGCGTCGCGATTACCAGCACGGCCAGGAGCCTCGTCTCCTCGCCGCTGGCGAGCCAGGCGGAGCCTGCGATCGCCAGCGTCAGGACGAGGAAGCCGAGGGCGTAGCGGTCCGCCATGCGGCTCATCGGAGCCTTGGCCTGCTCGGCCGCCTCCACCAGCCGCAGGATGTTGGCGTAGGTGCTTTCCGCCGCGCGCCGGGTCGCGCGCAGATCGAACGGCGCGGCCGTATTGGTGGAGCCGCTCATCACCGGCTCGCCGGCTCTGCGCTCGACGGGCAGCGCCTCGCCCGTCAGGGCCGATTCGTCCAGGATCGCCGCGCCGCTTTCCACGACGCCGTCCACCGGCGGCAGGTCGCCCTGGCGGATCAGCAGGCGGTCGCCCGGCCGGATCGCATCGATGGGCACCTCCTCCAGGCCGGCCGCTGCGTAGCGCTGCGCCGTGCGCGGCACGCGGGAGAGCAGCGCCGTCATCTCGCGTCGCGCCCGGCTCTCCGCGTAGGCTTCCAGGAACTGGCCGCCCGCATACATGAGCGCGACGACGATGCCGGCGAGGGTCTCGCCGAAGGCGAGAGCCGCGCTCATGGAGAGCGCCGCGATGAGGTCGAGCCCGATCTCGCCTCTCGACAGCGTCGTGACGATCTGCACGAAGAGCGCCGAGAGCACCGCGACAATGCCTGCTCCCCAGATCCAGGAAGCTGCTCCCGGAGCGCCCGCCTGCTGCGCCGCCAGGCCCGCCGCCAGCGCGGCGCCGGTAAGCGCCAGCAGCCCGGTCTTCACGAGATCCAGGTTCCGGAGCCGCATGTCCGTGCCGCCTTGGCGTGCCCTATCGCTCCGCCGGATCGAGCGTCTGCAGATAGGCGAGCACGTCGGCGATCATCGCCTCCGAAAGGAAGCGGAGCGACAGCATCTCGGCCGCCGGCACGCCGTTCACGATCTTGTGGAGCGCCTGTTCCGGACGGTTGCGCGCCACCCATCCGAGCGAGGAGCGATCGCCGGGCTCTCCCCTGAGGAAACGGCGTCCGTCGAGCTGGTGGCAGCTGATGCAGGCTCCCTCAAATATGTCGCGTCCGAATTCCGGATTGCCGCGCGACGCGCCGGTCTCGTCGATGATCTCGGCGCGCTCGTAGAGACCCTCGGCGACAAAGACGGCGAGGAGGTCGATCGAGAGCTCCGGGAGCTGGCCGGCAGGAAAGGGGTGGCCTCGGTCGAGGATGCTCTGCTTGATCAGGTCCACGTCGCCGCCCTTCAGATGGCTCAGGCCGGGAAAGGCTCGGCCTTCGATCTCCGCGCCGGAATAGTCCCAGCCGTGGCAGGTCACGCACCGCCACGTGTCCCTCGCCGGCACCGAAATGGCCTGCTCGAGGGCGGGATTGCGGCCCTCGGGCGGAAGCTGGTCGAGGATCGTCCAGGCGTTGTCGTAGAGCTTGCCGCCGAGGGAAAGCAGGAACACCGGTCCGAGCTCGGTGTCCTCCGCCTCGGCCGGCGGCGCCAGCGCCAATGCGCTGAGCAAGGCCAGGCAGGCAATGGTGCGAAGAAGCATGGTCGGCGTCATTGCAGCGATCCTGCACAATATGTCGTCACTGCCGTTGATCTTCGTCAACCGGCCTCTCGTGCTTCCCGCGCGGAATGGTCCGGTTGCCGCGCGGTCCGGGATCGGCCATGGCTCGGATCGAGCGGGCGAACCCGGAGCAGCGCCAGCATGAACGAAGCGATTTCTGTACCGGAAACGGCGCAGGCGGCGCCCGGCGGGCTGCGGCAGCTTCTGTCGCAAGGCACGTTCGTTCTGACGGCGGAGATCGT
>CAZMJQ010000404.1:0-9384 GCA_964566475.1 uncultured Propylenella sp.
ATGGTGCGCCGGTCCGCCAGATCGCGCGACTGGGCGATGCGCGACATGGTGAGGTGCTGCTCGACCAGCCATGCGACCAGCTCGGTCTGGTTCGCCGTCAGCCCCAGCCGAGGACAAAGCCGCCGCGCCACCTTCGCGCCGGCGGTCGAATGGTCCTCGGGCCGCCCCTTTGCGATGTCGTGCAGGAAGAGCGCGACAGTAAGCACCGTCATGTCCTTGATCTGCGGCAGCAGCTCGCCGGAGAGCGGGTGATCGGACGTGATGCGTCCCGTGCGCAGCGCCGACAGGATGCCGATGGCGCGGATCAGGTGCTCATCCACCGTGTAGTGGTGGTACATGTTGAACTGCATCATCGCGACGATCTTGCCGAAGTCGGGGATGAAGCGGCCGAGGACACCGGCCTCGTTCATGTGGCGCAGCACGGATTCCGCCTGCTCGGGCGAGCACAGGATGTCGAGGAACAGGCGGTTCGCCTCGGGGTCCTGCTGCAGCTTGCGGTCAATCCGCTTCAGCGACTTGGTGATCAGCCTGAGTGCGTCGGGATGGAAGGCGCAGTCGTTGCGTCCGGCCTCGTGGAAGATGCGGATGAAGTTCACCGGGTCGCGCTCGAAAACGTCGTCCGCGACGACGTTGATTCGGCCGTGCTCGATCACGAAGTCGCCGAGGCTCTTGCGTTTCCTCCGGCCCGAGCCGATGCCGCGAATGAGACGGTTGAGCCGCGGGGCGTTCTTGGCCTCGCGCTCCTCAAGCTCCGCACAGACGATGCGCGTGAGGTCGCCGACGTCCTTGGCGACGAGGAAGTAGTGCTTCATGAAGCGCTCGGCCGCGCGCAGACCGGGGTGTTTCTGATAGCCGAGCCGCTGCGCAAGCTCCGCCTGCAGGTCGAAGGAGAGGCGCTCCTCCGCCCGCCCGGTGAGGAAATGCAGGTGGCAGCGCACCGCCCACAGGAAATCCGCGCAGCGGCGAAAGAGCTGATATTCCTTGCGCGACAGGAGGCCGGCGTCGACGAGGGCCTCGTTGGAGCTGACCTGGTAGTAGTATTTGGCGATCCAGAAGAGCGTCTGCAGGTCGCGCTGCCCGCCCTTGCCCTCTTTCACCTGCGGCTCCACGAGGTAGCGCGACTGGCCGGCGCCGGCATGACGCGCATCGCGCTCCGCCAGCTTTGCGGCGATGAACTCGCGTGCCGTGCCGGCGACCACCTCCTTGTGAAAGCGCGTCTGGAATTCCTCGAACAACGCATCGTCGCCCGCGAGCGGCCGCGACTCCAGCAGCGCCGTCCGGATCGTCATGTCGCCGCGCGCCGCCTTTATCGTTTCGCTGACCGTGCGTGTGGCGTGCCCGACCTTAAGCCTGAGGTCCCAGAGCATGTAGAGCATGAATTCAGTCACGCTCTCCGACCAGGCGGTCTGCTTCCATGGAAAGAGGAACAGGAGGTCGATGTCGGAGAACGGCGCCAGGGTGCCGCGCCCGTAGCCGCCGACCGCGACCAGCGCCAGCCGTTCCGCGGCGGAAGGATTGCTGGCCGGAAAGACGCGGGTGGTGGCGTAGCCGAAGAGCGCCCCGATGACCGTGTCGGTCAGGGCGGACAGACGCTCGGCGCAGAGCTGGCCGTTGCCGTCCTCCTCCAGCCGCGCCCGGACAATCTGGCGCCCGTTCGCCAGCACCTCCTTGAGGAGGTCCAGCACGGCTTTCCGTGCGGCGGTGCTGTCGGGCCCGTGCCTTTCGGCGATCGCCGCGAGCTCAGCCGCAAGGCTCACCTCGTCGATGGGGCTTTCTGCAAAGCGCGCGCGTTGCACGGGTTCCGTTCCAAGGCTTGCGGAGACGCGCCCGCTTAGCACGCCTGCCGGAGAATTGGCACCGTTCCGCCGGAACCGCACGCGTGTCCGGCCCGTTTCGCTTCGTGAAACGGCAAAGGGAGAGGCAGCGATGACCCGGCAAACGCTTCAATCGGCCCTGGCTGCACCGGGCGCCTGGAGACGACCGTGACGATCCCCGACTGGGCCGACCCGGGACAGGTTCTGGTCTTCGTGGTAGAGACGGATCGCGTGCGTCTCACCTCAGAGCCGGTTGACGTCGCCGTAGCCGAGTAGGCATGTCGTGACCGTGCCGGAGCGGCGGCCACGTCGTTCCGCGCCGCGGGGCAGGGACTAAGTTCTTTTGCGCCCGCGCGGGAATCTGCTTAGCATTCGCTGATCGGAAGCCCGCGGGGCTGGTGTGCAGGCCGCGTCTCCGGTCTGGAAGGGGTCTGGGGCGGAGTCGGTATCGCGTCGTGGAAAAGCAGCTTTACGACCGTTACGGCCTGGGCCGTCCGAGCGCCCCATACAGTCTGGCGCGGCGGCTTATGCGCGACGCGATCCACTTCTTCTCATATCATCTCATCCTCGCGCGCGGCGGCACGCGGCGCGTGCAGGCCGCCGGGTTCCGCCTTCTCGTCCGGCCCACCGTCTTCCACCCGCGCTATTTCCTCACCAGCGAGTATTTCGCGCGCTTCATCGACAAGCTCGACCTGAGGGGGAAGACCGTCGCGGAGGTCGGCACGGGGTCCGGCGTGCTTTCCCTTGCCGCCGCCCGCGCCGGGGCCGAACTGGTGGTCGCCATCGACATCAATACGAACGCCGCGCTCTCGGCCGCCGACGGCGCCCGCCTGAACGGTCTGGAGGCACGCGTCCACCCGGTGTGCTCCAACCTCATGTCGGCGATCGCGCCGCGCCCGCTCTTCGACGTGATCCTGTCCAGCCCGCCATCCTTCGCCGGCGAGCCGCGCGACGTTGCCGACCGCGCCTGGCATGCCGGCCCCGACTATCGCGACATCCGCGCCCTGTTCGCGCAGGCCCGCGAGCGGCTAAAGCCCGGGGGACGCTTCTACCTGCTGCTGTCGTCGGACTCCGACCTCGGCATTCTGGGGCGCCTGATCGAGGAGGCCGGCTTCTCCGCGAAGCTCGTCAACGAGCGCTCCATCGTCATCGAGAAGTTCATCCTCTACGAGCTGGCGCCGGAATAGGTCGCCGCCCGCGCCGCCATGCGCTTTCGCATAACCATCATCCTAATGCTCGCCATCGGCGGCCTGACCGCAATCGCGGCCGGCACGGTGCTCTTCGTCTCCGCCGGCGCCAGCATCAGGAACACGCTGGAGCTGATGCGCGCGCGGGCCCAGTTGACGATCTCGGCGCTCGAGCAGGGCGTGTCCGGGCATGTGGCTCCGGCGCGGCACCTCATCGCCGACATCAGCGGCCGCATCGCGCGCTCGTCGCTCGACATCCACGACCATGACCGGCTCGAGGCGACGCTGGTCGGAGGGCTTGCGCCGGCACCCCAGATCGGAGGCGTGGTCATCTGGGACCGCGACGGAGAAGGCCTGTGGGTCACGCGCCGCCCCAACGGCCAGATCGCGATCGAGCGCGAGGCCGGCGACGGCACGCCGGGCTTCAAGCCGCTCGCCGACGAGGGCGCGGAGGCCGGTGGGATCAAGTGGGGCCTGCCCTATTATCGGGAGGACGCCACCTACATCACAATTGCCGGCGTCATCCTCCGCAACGGCGTCTATGGGGGCACCGTCGCCGCCGGCGTGTCGCTCGTCGAGCTGTCGCGTTTCGTCAACGACCTGGCGCAGGAGGGGATGACAACGTTCATCCTCTACGGCGACGACAAGGTCCTGGCGCATCCGGCCATGCTGCGGCCGGAATATTCCGGACGCCTTTCGGCCGGCAAGCCGCTCCTCTCAGTCGACGAGGTCGGCGACCCGATCCTCGCCCGGTTCCCGGACATGACCGTCGCCAACCTGCAGGGCCAGGACGCGTTCGAAGTACGCGAGCCAGGCAGCCGGGGCGGCAGCATCATCATTTCCGCCCCCAGCCAGGCCTTCGGCGCCGTGCCGTGGAACATCGGCGTCCACGTGCCCGTCGACGCGGTCGATCAGCAGGTCCGCCGCCTCACCGGATCGATCGTGCTCAGCCTCGGCCTTCTCGTGCTTTCAGTGGCCGCCGCCCTCCTGCTTGCGCGCCGCATTGCCCGCCCCCTCCGCGCCTTCTCCGCCGCCGCGGAAAGGATCGAGCATCTCGATCTCGACGGGCTCGAGCCGCTGCCGTCATCGCGCATCCGCGAACTGGACGAGCAGGCGCGCTCGTTCAATCGCATGGTGCAGGGCCTCAGATGGTTCCAGGCCTACGTGCCGCAGAAGCTCGTACGGCGGCTGATGCAGGCCACCGAAGGTCCTGCCACCGAGGTGCGGGAGGCGGAGCTCACGGTGATGTTCACCGACATCGTCGGCTTCACGCCCCTTTCGGAGCACAAGCCGGCAGCGGAGGTGGCGGCCATCCTCAACCGCCATTTCGAGCTTCTGAATGCCTGCATCGAAGCGGAGGACGGGACGCTAGACAAATTCATCGGCGATGCGACCATGGCGTTCTGGGGCGCGCCGGAGCCCATCGCCGACCACGCCGCCCGCGCCTGCCGGGCGGCCCTCGCCATCGCGCGGGCGGTCGAGACGCAGAAGGGTGAGACGCCGCCGATCCGCGTCAAGATCGCACTGCACACCGGCCCGCTCATAGTCGGTAACATCGGGGCGTCGTCGCGCATGAACTACACCGTCATAGGCGACACGGTGAACGTGTGCGCGCGCATCGAATCGCTGGCTAGCGATTTCGACGACGGCCGCCCGTCCTCCATCCTGGTGAGCGGCGAGGTCGTCCGCGCCGCCGGCGACAGCTTCACCTTCGCGCCACTCGGCGGGCGCGTAGTGAAAGGCCGCGCGCGGGCCGTCGAGATCTGGCGGCTGACCGGCGAGGCAGGCTGAGGAGGGATTTCCGGCCCTCACTGCGGCAGGGCCTGCCAAGGACCGCCGTTCTCGCTAGAATCGCCCACGCCCCATGTGCCCTCCAGCGCGCCGCCCGGCCCGAGGAGCGCGGCTCCGCGGCCGCTGTCCGCGTCGAAGTACCAGCGGTATCTCAGCCGGTCGCCTTGGACCGTCCCTTCCATCCGCCCAATACCGTCGCCATAGCTGTATTCGCCGACGACACGGTCGCCCGTGCGCTCCATCCACGTGCCGAAGTCAAAGTCGACGCCGCTGATCGTAATCGTGCCCCCATAGAGGCCATTGAACGGGACATCGGACCCCGCGGCGTCCGCGTGGCAGGGGCGTCCCATCCTCGCGCCCGGGCGCCGGGGGCCGAGGCTCTGCAGCGTGGCCATTCTGCCTACACGCGCGAGCTGTTGCTGCTGCAGCGGATCCTCGAGCACGCTTGCGATGAACGCGATGCTGGCTGCCACGCTGCGGAACGCCGCCGCGCCGTCGCGGTCGGGAAGGGTTGGCGCATAAATCTGCGCCGTTCTGAGGAGGTTGTCCGACAGCGCCCGAAGGCGGGCCGCATCGACAGGATGCGTGACGTTGGCCAGATGCTCTTCGTAAGCGGCGTCGCTGTCGAAATCCCCGCGTCCGGAGGCCATGTGCGCCGCGATCGTGAAGAAGCTCACGATGCCGAGCGGGGCATCGCCGAGGCGCGCCATTCCGTCGAGCGCAAAGGCGTCGGCCTCCGCCTCGTTGCGCCTCGCCTGCTCGCGCGAGATTGCCGAATAGGACGGATGGCCATGGTGGATATGGCCGAGCTCGTGCAGCAGGATGAAGACGATCGTCGTAGCGAGGCCTTTTTGGGCCAGCGTGTCGACCTCCGCATCGTCGAGGGCGGTGTCCGGAATGCAGAGCGCGTCAAGCGGGCTCGGGGGCTCGGCGCCGAGCCGCCCGTATTTCAGCATCGAGGAATATTCCGACACCGTCGACAGGTCGTAGCCGCGCCGGTTGAGCCAGGCGCTCGCGGTCGCAATCTCGTCCTGGAACTTGATCGATGCGATCGACATGGTCACCGTCCGCGCCTTTGAATAGAAGGCGTACGGCTCGGCCTTCTCGACGCGCAGGGGAAACTCGAAGCGGACGTCGCGGAGCGCTTCGGCGACGCGCGGCTCCAGCCGCGGCAGGATCACGTTGCGGAAGTTGCTGAGAACGCCGGGCGGGTAGCGCTGCTGCCAGTACGCGAGGTCCGCGTCGTCATAGTGCGGCGCGCGCTGCGCCGTCGCGGCGGAACCGAGCACGGCCGCGGTCAGGAACGCGAAGAGCCATGCCGCGATGCGGTGCATCGTTCATTCTCTCCGGTAGAAGGCCGCGGCCAGCGCAGACCCGTCCGGCGGCGGGCCGGTCTCGGCCGCAACGATGACCCAGCGATGGAACGCGGCGTAGTCGCCCCATCTCGTCTCGTCCCAGATCTCCCGCATGAGCGCGAGCTTGGCTTCTCGGATGGCGATATCGGCATCGAGTTTCTGCGACCCCGTCAGGTCGGTGAGCGCGTTTTCCGCGACGCTGTTCAGCGTCTCGACGACGACCTCGCGCGGCACGCTGGCATCGGGGGGCACGACGCGCTCCGCCCTTGCAGCCCGCGCCTGGTCGGTCATGCCGACATACTCGGCGTATCCGCTCGCCGCGTTGGCCTGGCGCGCTACCTCCAGCATCTCCTGCGGCAGCTTGAAGGAGACCGGCGCGGCGGAGTAGGCGATGAGCCCTGCGCCGAACAGAGCGAAGAAGACGCCCGGCCCGATGCGGGAGAGCACGATGGAAACGCCGCCCGGCAGGTCGAGCTTGCCCTCGCCCTCCTTGCGCAGCGGCATCAGGACGAACAGGCGGTAGCCGATATAGACGGCGAGCGCGCCGACGGCGACAATGAGCAGCCGCTCAAGTGCCCGCGTCAGAATCACCGTGAGCATCGCGTCCATCGGCGCCTCCGATCGTGGCCATCATACCACCGCGGAGCCCGGCGGCATACGACGCGCACGCAGCAGGAGAAACGGATGCTTACTCCTTGCCGGCGCCTACAGCGCGCCGATGGGTATCTTGAGATAGCTGCGCCCGTTCGCCTCCGGCGGCGGCAGGCGGCCGGCATTCGTGTTCACCTGAAGCGCATGCAGGATGAGGCGCGGCATGGCGAGCTCGGCGTCGCGCTTGTTGCGGAGCGCCACGTAGTCCGCCTCGCTGATATTGTTCTTCAGATGCGGATTCTCGCGCTTCTGCTCGCCGACCGTGCTTTCCCAGCGCGGCTCCCGGCCACCGGGCATGTAGTCGTGACCGGTGAAGGTGCGCGTCTCGTCGGGCAGAGACAGGATGGCCTGGATGGAGCGATAGAGGGTCGCCGCGTCGCCTCCGGGAAAGTCGGCGCGCGCCGTCCCGAAGTCCGGCTGGAAGAGCGTGTCGTGCACGAAAGCGGCGTCGCCGATGACGTACGTCACCGAAGCCAGAGTGTGTCCCGGCGAGAACATCACGCGCGCGTCGATCGACCCGACCTTGAACGTGTCGCCTTCGGCGAAGAGCCTGTCCCATTGCGACCCGTCGGCGGGAAAGCCGGGCAGGTTGTAGATGCCCTTCCACAGCTCCTGCACGTCCTTGACGTGCTCGCCGATCGCCGTCGGCGCGCCGAGCTTCTGCTTCAGGTAGTCGGCGGCCATGAAGTGGTCGGCATGAGGGTGGGTGTCGAGAATCCAGTCCACCGTGACGCCCCTCTCCTTCACCGCGGCGAGCATCCTGTCGGCAAGCCCGGTGGAAACGCGCCCAGCCTTCTCGTCGTAATCGAGCACCGCATCGATAATCGCCGCCCGCTTCGTCTTGGGATCGGAGACGAGGTAGGCGATGGAAAAGGTGTCTTCGTGGAAGAAGCCCAGGACGTCGGGACGGTCTGTCATCTTCGCTCCCCGTTCACGGGCGACGGCGCGCTCGCCCTTCAAGGCCTTGCTTCCAAGCCCTCGTTTCGCTTTCCGCTTGCAGATAACATTCAAATATCATAATTTCAAGTCCATGAATGTAGGCGAGATGATCCCCGCTGCCGGGAAGGCCGCCGAGCTGATGCGCTCGCTGTCGCATCCGCAGCGGCTTCTCGTCCTCTGCGCGCTTGGCGACGAAGAGAAATCCGTGGGCGAGCTGCGGCGCGAGCTCGGCGTGGAGCAGGTGCCGATGTCGCAGCAGCTAATGCGCCTGCGCGCCGACGGGCTGGTCACCTCGCGCCGGGAAGGAACGACGGTCTACTACCGGATCGCGCGCGACGACGTGCTCGCTGTGACACGGTCGCTGCACGCCGCGTTCTGCCCGCCGCGCAAGAGGCCAGCGAAGCAGGGGCGCGGCTAGCGCGCATCGCAGTCAGCCGCCGTCTGGCTCGTTGCTCCGCGCTCCCCACAACAGCCCCACTCCGATGAGGGCGGAAAGCACCGATGCGCCGAAGACGGCGACCTTGGCGGCGGCGAAATCCGGCTCGGCGGGGAACGCCTGCCCGGCGATGAAGAGCGACATGGTGAAGCCGATGCCGGCGAGCGCGCCGGCGCCCGTCAGCTGCCGCCAGGAATAGGCGTCCGGCTTCACCGCGGCCTTGAGGCGGACCGCCGCGGCAGACGCCAGGACGAGCCCGAGGGGCTTGCCGACGGCGAGCCCGAGCACGATGGCCAGGATCAGGCCTTCGTGTCCGGCGATCATGTCCGCCGACAGCACGACGCCGGCATTGGCAAGCGCGAATGTCGGGAGCACCGCGTAGCTGGAGCGCGCGCCGGCGTGTCTCAAGAGCCGATCCGCCGGCGATTCGAGCCGGTCGTGGATGTCGTCGAGCGCGCGCAGCGCCGGCAGCGACGGGCCGTGCCGCAGCACCCCGCCCCGCTCGGCCGCCTCCGCCGCGATGATCGTCTCCGCCTGCACGGTGAGCGCCCGGAAGTTGGGCGGCGGGCGCGTGGGGATGAAGAGCGCCAGCATCACGCCGGCCAGCGTGGCATGCAGGCCGCTCGCCAGCACGCAGGCCCACAGCGCGATGCCGAGCAGCATGTAGGGCATCACCCGGTAGACGCGGCTTCGGCTGAGGAGCGCCAGGCCGGCGGTGATGGCAGCCGCGGCAGCGAGATAGAGGAGGTCGAGGCCGGTCGAGTAGAAGGCCGCCACGACGAGGATCGCGCCGATATCGTCGACGATCGCCGCGGCGGTCAGGAAGATGCGCAGCTCCACCGGCACGCGCGAGCCCATCATGGCGATGAGCGCGATGGCGAAGGCCGTGTCGGTCGCCATCGGCACGCCCCATCCGTGCGACCATGCGCCCTGCCCCACGACAAGGATGTAGATCGCGGCCGGAACGACCATGCCGCCGATCGCGGCCGCCACCGGCAGGGCCGCGGACCGGGCGCTGGCGAGATGCCCGACGGTGAACTCGCGCTTGATCTCGAGCCCGACCACCAGGAAGAAGACGGTCAGCAGCCCGTCGTTGACCCAGTGCCTGAGCGACATGGAGAAGCCGACATCGCCGAAGGCGAGCCCGAGCTCCTCCTCCCAGAATGTCTCGTAGAGCGGCGCCGCCGGCGAGTTGGTCCACAAAATCGCGA
>CAZMJQ010000405.1:0-2760 GCA_964566475.1 uncultured Propylenella sp.
TGGTGGGTCCGCCAGGACTCGAACCTGGAACCAGACGGTTATGAGCCGTCGGCTCTAACCATTGAGCTACGGACCCTTGCCGCCGAGGTAAGCCGTTCGGGCCGTGCGGGCAAGCGCCGAAGGCCGCGAGGAGCGCCGATATCCTCGTATACCGCCGCGCGCCAAGGAACGGGCCGCCTGCCGCGTCTCGTGACGGTGACGCCACGGCCCGGCGGCCGACTGCCCTATCTCGCAAACGCCGCATTTCCGGGCCAAGGCGCGCTGAAATCGAACGGAACCCGGGGTTTCCTCATGAGACAATCATTCGTCACCGTGCTCTTCGCCGCGGCGCTGGCGCTTCCCGCGACCCATGCGTTTGCGCAGCCCGAGGAGATCGAGCAAAGGCTCATGTCCATCTCCGGCGTGGGGACGGTCGAGGCCAGCCCCGACATGGCGAGCATCACGCTCGGTGTGGTCAGCGAGGAGGAGAGCGCGCGCGGGGCGCTTGCCGCCAACAGCCAGTCCATGACCCGCGTCCTCGACGCGCTGAAGGAGGAGGGGCTGGAGCCGCGCGATCTTCAGACCTCCGGCTTCTCGCTGGAGCCGGTCTTCTCGCAGCCGCCCCCGGGCTTCGACCATTCCCGGCCGTTTCGCCCGGAGATCATCGCCTACCGCGTGCGCAACAACGTAGTCGTCCGCGTGCGCGACCTCCACCGCGTCGGCGGGATACTCGACCTGGTCGTCACGCTCGGCGCCAATTCCATATCGGGACCGGTTTTCACGGTGGAGGAGCCGAAGCCGCTGGAGGACAGGGCGCGGGTCGCCGCCATCAGAGACGCCCGCCGGAAGGGCGAGCTCTATGCCGGGGCGGCGGGCGTGACGCTCGGCCCGATCATGCGCATCGACGAGAGCTACTCGCGCCCGCCGCAGCCGTTTCAGGCCGCACAGATGATGCGGATGGAAGCGGCGGACAGCTCCGTGCCCATCGAGGGCGGCGAGCTGACCTTCCAGGCGCAGGTCACTGTCACCTGGGAGCTCCGCGACTAAGCGGCGGCCCCCGCCGCTGTCGCGCCACTGTCGCCGGTGCGCTTGCGCTGATAACGTCCGCCATGGCGCGGGCGGAGGGCGCAGCGATGGACAGGCACCGGCTGGAGATCGAGACGGCGGGCGAGGGACCTGACCTCGTCTGTCTCCACTCGCTGCTCTCCGACAAGAGCTCCTTCGCGCCGCTGGTGGAGCGGCTCGCCGGCCGGCGGCGCTTGGTCCTCGTCAACATGCCGGGCTTCGGCGCCTCGCCCGCCGGCCCCGAGCCCATCGACGGCTATGCCGACGCCGTGGCGGAAGTCTTCGACGCGCTGTCGCTGCCGCCGGAGACCGACGTCATGGGCAACGGCTTCGGCGGCTTCGTCGCGCTGTCGCTGGCGGCGAGGCATGGTGGAAAATTCCGCCGCGCCGTCCTGATCGGCAGCGCCGTGGCGTTTCCGGAGGAAGGGCGCGCGAAGTTCCGCGGGCTTGCCGAGCGCGCCGAGTGCGAGGGCATGGCGGCGCTCTCCGACACGGCCATGAAGCGCATGTTCTCCGACCCCTTCATCGCGGAGAACCCGGAGCTGATCGCCGGCCGGAAGGCCGTCTACGAGCGCATCCCGCCCACGGTTTTCGCCAGGGCGGCGCGTGCGCTCGCTGCGCTGGACTTCACGCCCGACCTTGCGAGGATCACGAACCCGCTCCTCGTCGTCGTGGGCTCGGAGGATGGCGCGACGCCGCCCGCCCTTGGCCGCGATCTCGCAGCACGCGTCCGCGACGGCAGGGCGATCGAGATGCCCGGCCTCGGCCACTGTCCGCATATTCAGGATCCGGACGCCTTCGTCGCCGCGGTCTCGGATTTCCTCGAGCTTAGCAACGCGGCGCCGCGCGCCAGCGCCTAGCCTAGAAGCCCGGCAGCACCCGCACCGTGGGGCTCTGCGGAAGGTTGCGCACCGATACGACCGTCTCCGGCGTGGGGCTGATCTCCACCTCGAACGTCTCGCCGAGGTGGACGAGGAAACGCTCCAGCGCGGACCGTCCGAAATAGTGCATGGGCAGCACGAGCCGTGCCTTGACGATCTGCAGCGTGTCGACCATCGCGTCCTGGCTCATCGTGTAGGAGCCATCGACCGGCACCATGACCACGTCGAGCTGGCCGATGAAGGCGAGGTCCTCGTCGGCGAGCCGGTGGTGCAGGTGCCCGAGATGGCCGATGCATAGCCGCGCCACCTCGAAGATGAAGATCGAATTGCCGTCGGGCACGCGCACGCCGATGCCGCCTTCGAAGCCGAAGCCACGGATGTCGGTGGTCACGTTGCGGATGATCACGTCGTCGACCTGGACGTGATGCTCCGCCCTGCCGCCCTCCGGGTTCCAGCCGCGCAGCACGTGCTCGATGCGCGGATCGGGATTCGGTGTCCAGTGCGAGGTGTGGGCCCGGTTCATGGTGACGACACGCGGCACCATGCCCTGTCCCGCATAGCCGTTGTAGTCGGTCGCAATCGTCGCGCCGGCCGGGCTCGTGATCAGGAAGGTCGAGTGGCCGACGAAGCGGATCGAGACCTCCTCCGCCGTGGGCGGCTGCATGCCCTCCTGAACGGGGATGTATGACACCGGCACGGCGGAAGGCGCGGATTGCGCAATGGCGAGGCAGCGGCTTTGCGTCGTCCCCTGGGCCGCGGCCTGATGCGTTCCCAGAATGATGAGCGCAATCCCGATGGCAAGTCCCGGCAGCGTCATGAGCACGACCTCCTGGCC
>CAZMJQ010000406.1:0-6304 GCA_964566475.1 uncultured Propylenella sp.
GACCATTCCGGCGCGTCGAACGGAAATTCCAGGAACGGCGCGTTGGCAAGCCCGCAGGTAAAGTGGGCGTTGGCGACATAGGAGAGCCCGTTCGACCAGGTGTGCGGCGTGAAGATCATGCCGGCGGCTTCGGCGGCCTGAGCCACGGGGCGGAGGCCGGTGATGCCGCCGGTCAGCGCCACGTCAGGCTGCAGCACGTCGAGGCAGCCCTCCTCGATCAGGTCGCGGAACTCGTAGAGCTCGCGGTTCATCTCGCCCCCGGCGATCTTGACGCTGGTCGCCTCGCGCAGGCGGCGCATGCCTTTCCGGTCGCCCCGGTGCAGCGGCTCCTCCATCCAGTAGACGCCGAGCCGCTCCAGCTCCCGCGCAACGGGGAGCGCCGCCTCGAAGGTCCACGGCGTCTCGTCATCATGGCTCATGCGCCAGCCCTGATTGCAGTCGACCATCAGCGTCAGCCGCTCGCCCACGCGTGCGCGCACAGCCTCGAGCGCCCGAATGTCGTCGCGCCAGTCGCCGCGATGGAAGCGGACCTTCATGCCGCGGAAGCCGCGCGCCAGATAGAGCTCCGCCGCCGCGGCCATCGCGCCGGCATCGCGCAGCGTCGCGGACGAGGCGTAGGCCGGCACGCGGTCGGCGCGCCCGCCGAGGAGCCGCCAGACCGGCTGCCCTTGGATCTTGCCGGCGAGGTCCCACAGGGCGAGGTCGAGCGGCCAGCAGCGCCCGTAGTGGAACTGGATGTTGTCGAGGATGCGGTTGTGGCGCTCCAGGTCCAGCGGGTCGCGCCCGATGAAGAGATGCTCGTGGCCGGCGAAGCCGGTCATGGTGTCGCCCGAGCCGATCCCCTCCAGCCCCTCGTCGGTCCGCACGCGCACGATGGTCGCGTCGAAGTGCTCGCGCGGGCGAAAATCCCAGCTCGGCCGGAACGGCGGATCGAGCGGGAGGCGGTGGTGGGTGATGTCGATCGAGGCGATCTTCATACGCTGCGCAGGAAGCATGCCCCTCGCGCTTTGTCATCCGGGAAGCGACGCGCAGCTGCGCCGTCCGGGGCCCATAGCCACGGAAGACAGGGCGTCCTCTGGCCGGCCGGTGGCCGGACCCCGGGGGCCAAACCGGGATGACAAGATCGCGGACGTGGACGTCCGCTCAGGCCGCGTGCTTCGGCGAGCCCTCGATCTGGATCACCGGCTCCATGCCTTCCAGCTGCTCCGGCGGCAGGTGGCAGAGGATGCGGTGGCCCTTGGAGAACTCGACGACCGGCGGCGGGACGACGTCGCAGGTGCCCGGCATCATGTAGGGGCAGCGGGTGGAGAACGGGCAGCCGGGCGGCGGGTTCGACGGCGAGGGAATCTCGCCCGTCAGGACCACCTTGCGCTTGTGCACTTTCGTGTCGGCGATCGGCACGGCGGAGAGCAGCGCCTCGGTGTAGGGGTGGTAGGGCGGCGAGAAAATTTCGTCCGTCGTCCCCTGCTCCATGATCTGCCCGAGATACATGACCACGATGCGGTCGGCGAGATAGCGCACGACCGACAAATCGTGGCTGATGAAGAGCAGCGTCGTGCGGTTGTCGCGCTGGATGTCCATCAGAAGCTCGGTGACCGCGGCCTGCACGGAGACGTCGAGCGCGGAGACGGGCTCGTCGGCGATCACCACGGAAGGGTTGCCGGCGAAGGCGCGCGCGATGCCGACGCGCTGCTTCTGGCCGCCGGAGAGCTGGCGCGGGCGCCGCTTGGCGAAGTCGCGCGGCAGCTTCACGATGTCGAGGAGCTGCATGACGCGCTGCTGCACCTTCTTCTCGTCCTTCTCCACGCCGAACTTGCGGATGACGCGGGCGATCTGACCGCCGACGGAATGGCTCGGGTTCAGAGTGTCGAACGGGTTCTGGAAGATCATCTGCAGCTTCGCGATCGTCTCCCGTCCGCGTTTCTCAACCGGCACGTCGGAAAGGTCGAGGTTGCCGAGCGTTACCGATCCCTCCGTGGCGGTCTCAAGCCCCATCAGCACCTTGGCGAAGGTCGACTTGCCGCAGCCGGACTCGCCCACGATGGCCACGGTCTCCGCCTCGCGCGCGTCGAAGCTCAGCTTCTCGTTGGCCTTCACCGTATGCTTCTCGCCGGAGAAGAAGAGCGCCCCCTTCTCGATCTCGTAGTGCTTGGTCATGTCGTCGACCTTCAGCACCACGCCGCCCGGCTGCGTCGCCTCGCGGTGGGCGCCTTTGGCCGGGTCGGCGTCCCAGTCGATCTCATCCACGCGGATGCAGCGCGAGGCGTGGAAGTCGCCGCCGCCGCTCACCTCGATCATGGGGATTTCCCGCGCGTCGCAGCGGCCGGCGACGAAGAAATCGCAGCGCGGCCCGAAATTGCATCCCCGCGGGCGCTCGTGCGGCAGCGGCAGCTGGCCGGGAATGGCGACCAGCGGATGCGCGTACTTGTCGGCGCCGGGGATCGGAATGGAGGCGAACAGGCCGCGCGTATAGGGGTGGCGCATGGCGTCGAAGACGTCCTTGATGGTGCCCACCTCCACCGCCTCGCCCGAATACATGACCGTGATGCGGTCGCAGGTCTCCAGGATCAGGCCGAGATTGTGCGAGATGTAGATCATCGAGGTGCCGAACTCTGCGGCGATCTCCTTGATGAGCTCGACGATCCCCGCCTCCACCGTCACGTCGAGCGCCGTGGTCGGCTCGTCGAGCAGCAGCAGCTTGGGATTGGACAGGAGCGCCATGGCGATGACGACGCGCTGCTGCTGCCCGCCCGAGATCTGATGCGGATACGAATTCATGATGCGCTGCGGGTCGGGCAGCCGGACGCTCTCCAGCATCTTGCGCGACTGCTCCATCGCCTCCGCCTTGCTGGCGCCATCGTGGTAGATGGGCACCTCGGCAAGCTGGTCGCCGATCATCATCGCCGGATTGAGGGAGGCCATCGGCTCCTGGTAGACCATGGCGATCTTCGAGCCGCGGAGCTGACGCAGCTCCTCCTCGCTCATGGTGCGCATGTCGCGCCCCTCGAAGAGTATCTCGCCGGAGACCACGCGCCCGTTCTTGCCCATGTACTGCATGATGGCGAGCGCTACCGTCGACTTGCCGCAGCCGGACTCGCCGACGACCCCCTGCGCCTCGCCCGGCATCAGCTTCATGTTGAAGTCGACCACGGCCGGAATCTCTCCCGCGCGCGTGAAGTACGAGATGCAGACGTCGCGGCACTCCAGCACCGGCGTCACGGCAGGAGTGCTGCGGGCGTCCACATTGCGAGGATGTTCATTCATCTCTGGATTCCCGAGAGCGGACGTGGCAGTCGGCTGTCGGCAGTCGGCAGTCGCAGCCAGACCTCACCTGAATGAGCTTGCTATCCACCATCAATGCGACTCCAGCGAGCGGATCAGCCCGCGCAGCATCTTTCCGACAACTTCGGCTTGGACGAGCAGGTCTCCCGGCCCGGCCGCGACCCCGCCGAGTACGCGCTCTGCGAGCAGGAGATGGGTCTCGACCTCCTTGCACGAGCCCTGAGCGATCCTCAGAAACTGGACATAGGCTCCCGTCTGTTCTCGGCCGTAACCATCGGCGATGTTGGCGGGGATCGACGCAGCAGCCCGTCGAATTTGCGCTGTCAGTCCGAACTTCTCCTCAGATGGAAAGCCGCGCGTATGCCGATAGCACATCTCAGCGAGCTGCATGGCTTCGCGCCAGACTCGTAGATCGCGATACGAGTGTATGGGGCCATCGACCATCCCTCCGCCGAGGGCAGCATCCCTGCCGAGGGCAGCATCCCTGCCGACGGCCGCCTGCCGATTGCCTACTGCCGATTGCCGACTGCCGACCGCCATCAGTCCCTCATGCTCATTTCGCGCAGCCCATCCGCCATCAGGTTGAAGCCGAGGATGAGCGTCGACACGGAAAGCGCCGGTATGACGAGCATGTAGGAGAACTTGAACAGCATCGCCGACTGCGCCGCCTCCTTGATCATCAGGCCCCAGTCGGGGTCCGGCGGCTGCAGGCCGAGGCCGAGGAAGGTCAGCGTGGTGATGGCGACCGTGGTGTATCCGAGCCGCAGGCAGGCATCGACGATGATCGGCCCGCGGGCGTTGGGCAAGAGCTCGACGACCATGACGTAGAGCGGGCTCTCGCCGCGCGTCTGCGCCGCGAACACGTAGTCACGCGTCTTGATGTCGAGCGTCAGCCCCCGGACGATGCGCATGATCGCCGGCGCGGAGGCGAAGGTCACCGCGATGATGATGTTGAAGCCGGACGGGCCGAGATAGTTCAGGATGAGGATGAACAGCACCATCACCGGGAACGACAGGAACACGTTGGCGATGAACGAGATGACCTCGTCCCACCAGCCGCTCAAATAGCCGGCGATGAGCCCGAGCATCGTGCCGATGATGTAGGCGACGAACGTCGCGGTGACGCCCCAGACGATGACCCGCTGGCAGCCCCAGATCGCGCGGGAGAGGATGTCGCGGCCTTTGAAGTCGGTGCCGAGCCAGAAGAAGATGTCGTTCCTCTCCGTGAAGGGCGGCACGAACGGAGCGATCGGCTTGTTCGGATCGAGCAGCGGCAGATACGGCGCCGATACGGCCATGAGCAGCCAGAAGAACACGAGCGTCGCGCCAATGATCGCGACGGTGCTCTCTTTCCAGGCGCTCATCGCAAGGACGTAGAGCAGCACCACCACGGGTATCGCCGGGATCAAGACGTAGGGATGCAGATCGCCGAGCTGCCTCTCGAACATCACGTAGGCTGTCAGCGGCACCCACATGAGCAGCATCAGCACGATCAACGGCCGCGGCCGCGACAGCCACTTGAGCGGCGAGATGGGCGGGGATGGAGCTTCGGCGACGGCCATGGGCTTGTCCTCAGCTGAAGCGGATGCGCGGGTTCAGGAAGGTGTAGCCCACGTCGGAGATGATCTGCGAGAAGACGGCCACGAACACCGCGACCAGCGTGCCGGCCTGGATGACATAGACGTCGCCGAACAAGGCGGCTTCCAGGATCATCTTGCCGAAGCCGTCATACTCGAAGAACACCTCGACCACGACGACGCCGGAAAGCAGCCAGTTGAGCTGCAGCACGATGACGGTGAACGGCGCGATCAGGGCGTTTCTCAGCGCATGCCGCATCACGACACGCCGGTAGGGAATGCCCTTGAGGACAGCGGTGCGGATGTACTGCGACGTCATGACTTCCGCCATGGAAGCCCGCGTCATGCGCGCGACGTAGCCGAAATCGTAGATGACGAGCGTCAGCACCGGCAGGACCAGCTGCTTCGGATCGAACCCGGCAAGCATTGCCGACTTGGAGGGAAGCCAGCCCAGGCCGAGCGCGAACACAACGGTCAGCAGGATGGCCGTGGCGATCTCCGGAATGGAGGTCGTCAGAACCGAAAGGAACGTGACCGAGCGGTCCTGCACGGAGCCTTCGCGCATGCCGGCGACGACGCCCAGCACCAGCGAGATGGGTATCATCAACGCGAAGACCCAGAACGCGAGTATGCCTGTGTTCGCCAGCCGGGCTAGAAGCAGCGGTCCGACCGCCCTGTTCTTCTCGAACGAATGGCCGAGGTCGCCGGTGAAGACATTGCCGAGCCAATCGGCGTAGCGCTCGTAGAAGGGGACGTTGAGGCCCTTTTCCTCGAGCCAGGCCTGGTAGTCGGCGTCCGTAAGCGCGGCAATGGCGAAGCCGCCGAGCTCGGCGGTGGCAATCTGCTTACGGAACCTGTCGCTGTCGAAGATCAAGAACAGCAGCAGGGACACCACTGCCATGATCAAAACCATCTGCACCAGGCGGCGCCCGATGAGCTTTACCATGCGATCCCCCGGGTGGCCGCCGCACCGGCAGCATCGCCACCGTCCCCTTCCAGATTGCCCCCTTCACGGGTGGGCCCCGGCGGCCGGACGGCCGCCGGGAACGTGTCGTCGTTTAGTGCTCGATCCACACTTTGTTGTACTGGTGATAGGTCGTTGCATGGCCGTTCATGTTGTGGACGGCCGTCGACTTGATGAAGTAGACCGGCCGCCAGAGCGGCTGCACCATGATCGCGTCGTCCTGAAGGATGCGCTCGACCGGCTCCATCAGCTTGGAGCGCTCCTCCGCATCGAGAACGGCCTCGGCCGCGTTGAGATGCGCCTCCCATTCGGGATTGTTGTAGCCGCTCTCGTTCCAGGAGACGCCGCCCCGGTACGCCAGCGAGAGCACCATCGTGCCGAGAGGACGGTGAGTCCATGACGTGGCGCTGAAGGGCGCGGAGGTCCAGACCTCCCAGTACTTGGACTGCGGCATCACGTTGACGTTGAGCCTGATGCCGGC
>CAZMJQ010000407.1:0-2607 GCA_964566475.1 uncultured Propylenella sp.
GGCGGCGCGGCGCGCCTCGGCCAGCGCGTGGCTCGCCTGCATCCTGAGAAGCAGCCCGGCGTCGGCGCCGAATGCCTTCTCGAAGCGGACAGCCATTTCGGGCGAAATGGCCGCGCGGCCGTTGCGCAGAGCCGAGAGCGCCGGTCTCCCCACCCCGAGCACACGCGCCGCCTGCGAGACGGTGAGGCCGAGCGGGGCGATCAGCTCCTCGGCGAGGAATGCGCCGGGATGGACGGGACTTTTCATCTTCATCGCGACCTCAGTGGTAGTCCATCTCGCTGCAATAGCACTAACAGCAATCCGGTCGCTGACGGTCTGCATTGGCCACCTATGGCGTGCCGCCCTTCCGTTCGGCCGCTCCTTACCTGAGCAGACCCTGTGCATAGTGAGGCCGGGTCGTCGGAAGAGGCCCGGCCGATCGCATTAGGATCGCTCAAGAACGGTGAACAGCATGGCCAGTGCGATCACCATCATTGCCATCTGGAGCGAGAGGCTAACAGCTTCGTAGTCCATATCTCTTATCCCGTTGTGCAGAGGCATCTGGCCTCGGGACCTCTATGACCGCCATTACATCTACTGGCAAGCGGAAGTGTTTCAGAACATCCACAAGTGTTCCACAAAAATTTCTAGTTCAACGTGGGAACGCTTCCAAGCAGTATCAATGCTTTGATCAATAAAGCCCCCTGCTACGACAGCAGGTGCGTTCTGTGGATAACTTTCGGCAGTCTGAGAAAATCTGGCGCTCCCGAGCTCTCATTACGTGGAGACGGACAAGCGATCTGGGTCGTCACCGTACGATCGTAATCTGCTCCGCAGCCCTCGTGATCGCCGTGTAGAGCCAGCGGTCGCGGGTGTCGCGGAAGGCGAAGCTTTCGTCGAAGAGGACGACGTTGTCCCATTGCGAGCCCTGCGCCTTGTGGACGGTCAGCGCGTAGCCGTAGTCGAACTCGTCGGTGCGGCGGCGGCGGTCAAAGGGGACGGCCTCCGGGCCCTTCTCGAACATGTCCTTCAGGACGCGGATCTTGGCGGAGGACCCGAGCGGACCCTCGTCCTCCGACTTCACCAGCATGTTGAGCGCCGGGCCCTTGGCGCCGCCCACCGAGGTGACGCGCCACAGGCCGCCGTTCAGGAGCCCCTTCTCGGAGCTGTTCCTGAGGCAGACGAGCTTGTCGCCGGCGGCGGGCAGCGGGTCCTCGAAGCCCTTCAGCGCGCGGATGCGGCGGTTGAAGCTGTGGCGCGTCCTGTTGCGGCCGACGAGCACCTGGTCGGCGGCGAGCACGGCTTCCGCGTCGATGTCGTCGCGGCCGATGACGCGGCTCTCGCCGTAGCGGCCGTGCGCCGGGACGCCGCCCTCGCGCACCTCCTGCGCCAGCTGGATGATGGGGTTCTCGCGCGCCTGGCGGTGGATCTCCGTCAGCATCACGTCGGGCTCCTGCTCGGTGAAGAAGCCGGCGCCGCCCTCGCCCGCGTTCACCGGCGGCAGCTGGCCGGGATCGCCGAGCACGAGGATTGGGGCGCCGAAGGAGAGGAGATCGCGCCCGAGCTTCTCGTCGACCATGGAGCATTCGTCGATGATGACGAGCTTGGCGCGCTTCACCTCGCTGGAGCGGTTGAGCGCGAAGGCGGGCTGCATCTCGCCCGTCTCCTCCTCCGCCTTTTCGCCGCGCGGGCGGTAGATGAGCGAATGGATGGTGCGGGCGTTGGCGCAGCCGCGGTTGCGCATGACCTGCGCCGCCTTGCCGGTGAAGGCGGCGAAGAGGACCGTGCCGCCGACGTCCTCGGCGACCTTCTGCGCCAGCGTGGTCTTGCCGGTGCCGGCAAAGCCGAAGAGGCGGAAGATCAGCCCGCCCTTGCCGGTGCCGGCGACCTTAAGCCAGCGCGAGACGGCGAGGAGCGCGTCGTCCTGCTGGGGGGAGAGCTTCATGCCGCGCGGCGGCTCAGGCGAGGTCGGTGTGGGCGAAGTCGTCGCCCTTGTAGAGGAGCGGGACGCCGTGCTGACGGGCCATGGCGTAGGCGAAGCAGTCGCAAAGGTTCAACCGAGCGGGATGGCGGCCCTTACCGAACGCTGCGTGAGCCTCGAGCGCCAGCGATACCGTCTCATCCCCTATCGGCAGCACGGCGATCTCGGCGCGCTCCAACAGATCCCGCACCTGCGATTCCGCCTGTTCGACACTACCACGGCGAACGCGCGTGACCGCCAACGTGGCTTCGTAGATTGCCAAGGGCGATGTCAGAGTCGCCGTCTCAAGCTGGTCCGACAGTTCCTCCGCATCGTCCTCTCCAAGGAGAATGGCGCAGAGGGCGGAGGCATCGACGAACATCAGTCCTCCTCGTCGGAGAGACTATCGAAGAACGCCTTGTCCGCCTTCAGACCCGTCTCCGGCCAGGACGCGATCTCGGCACGGATGTCAGCTGTACGCTCCCACAGTGACAGCTTGCTCTCTTCCAGCTCAAGCTCGTGCGCCGCCGCTTCGCGGACGGCTTCGGTGATACCAACGCCCTTTCGCTTGGCGAGCTTTCTGACGAGAGCGTCCGTCTTCGGGTCACGAACGTGAAATGCCATCCCATCTCTCCGTCTAGACGGTAGACATTTAGCATCTAGACGGA
>CAZMJQ010000408.1:0-4095 GCA_964566475.1 uncultured Propylenella sp.
CCGCGCGGGCCGCGTTTAACCCGGCGACGAGACCCTGAGCCGCCGCCTCCTCGTAGCCGGTCGTTCCGTTGACCTGCCCGGCCAGATAGAGCCCGGAGAGCTTCAGGCATTCGAGCGTGGGGGCAAGCTCGCGCGAATCGATGTGATCGTACTCTATCGCGTAGCCGGGGCGAATGATCTCGGCGCGCTCCAGCCCCGGCATCGAGCGGACGAGGGCGAGCTGCACGTCCTCGGGAAGCGATGTGGATATGCCGTTCGGATAGATCGTGTCGTCGTCCAGTCCCTCCGGCTCGAGAAATATCTGGTGGCTGTCGCGGTCGGCGAAACGGACGATCTTGTCCTCGATCGACGGACAGTAGCGCGGGCCGCGGCTTGAGATGCGCCCCGAATACATGGCCGAGCGGCTGAGATTGTCGCGGATGATCGCGTGCGTCTCGGCAGTCGTCCGGGTGATATGGCAGTCGACCTGCGGCGTCGTGATGGCCTCCGTCATCGCCGAGAACGGCTCCGGGGGCTCGTCGCCGGGCTGGCGCTCCAGGCCGGCCCAGTCGATGGAGCGCCCATCGAGGCGCGGCGGCGTTCCCGTCTTCAGCCGGCCGAGCCGCAGCCCGATCCGCGCCAGCGTCTTAGACAGGCCGAGGCTCGGCGCCTCGCCGTGCCGGCCGGCCGGGATGGTCCGCTCGCCGATGTGGATGAGACCGCCGAGGAAGGTTCCCGTCGTCAGCACCACCGCGGCCGCGGCGATCCCGCGGCCGTCCCTCAGCCGGACGCCGGCGACACGGCCTTGCGCGATGATGAGGTCGTGCACTTCCGCCTCGACGACGTCGAGCCGCTCCTGTGCGGCGATCTCAGCCTGCATAGCGGCGCGGTAGAGCACGCGGTCGGCCTGCGCCCGCGGGCCTCGTACCGCGGGGCCCTTGCGGCGGTTGAGCACGCGGAACTGGATGCCGGCGCGGTCGGCCACGCGGCCCATCAGCCCGTCGAGCGCGTCCACCTCGCGGACCAGGTGCCCCTTGCCCAGCCCGCCGATCGCCGGGTTGCAGGACATCTCGCCGATGGTGCCGAAACGATGCGTGACGAGAATCGTGCCGGCACCGAATCGGGCCGCAGCTGCCGCGGCTTCCGCGCCGGCATGCCCGCCGCCCACCACAATGACGTCCGTTAGCCGCATCTTCACGCTCGCTGTTTCACGTGGAACAACCTTAACAGACGGTTTCACGTGAAACCTACTTGCCGATACAGAACTCGCCGAACAGCCGCTCCAGCACGTCTTCTACATCGATTCGGCCTGTCAGGCGGCCAATAGCGTCGCTCGCGGTGCGCAGCAAGTCCGCCGCGATCTCGTCCGTTGCAGTCGCCGCCTCGTCAAGCGCCCGAACGGCCGCCTCGATCGCTTCGACATGCCGGCGCCGCGTTACAAGCGCTGTCCCTCCGGCCATGGACTCCGCGGCCACCTGGCCGATACGCTCCACCAGCTCCGATACTCCCGCCCCGGTTTTCACCGAGATCGCGCTCTCCGAGCCAGGCCGGCCGCCCAGATCGATCTTCGTTGCCACCCGCCACACAATCCGCCCGCCCAGCTCAGGCGGCGGCTCGCTCGGCAGCTTCGAGTCCTCGAGCCAGAGCACGAGGTCGGCTGCCTCGGCCGCGCGCCGCGCTCGCCTCACGCCTTCCGTCTCCGCCGCGGAGGCCGCTTCCCGCAGACCGGCCGTGTCGTAGACCAGCACCGGATAGCCGCCGACATCCAGCGGCACCTCAAGCACATCGCGCGTCGTGCCCGCCTCCGCCGTCACGATCGCCACGTCGCGCCGCGACAGCGCATTCAGTAGCGACGATTTCCCGGCGTTGGGCCGCCCCAATATAGCGACGCGAAAGCCTTCGCGCACCCGCTCGCCGCACGCCGCGTCCGCCAGCGCCGCCGCCATCTCGGCGCGAAGCGTGCGTATCCTCTCGTCGAAATCGGACGGAAGCGCCTCCCCGACATCTCCCTCGTCGGAGAAATCAAGCCGCGCCTCCAACTCCGCCCGGAGATCGATCAGCCCCTCGCGCCAGGTATTCGCGCGCCTTGCCAGCGCCCCGCCCGCCTGACCGACGGCCTGGCGCAGCTGAACGTCGGTCTCCGCCGCGATGAGATCGGCAAGCCCCTCCACGGCGGTCAGATCCAGCTTGCCGTTGACAAAGGCGCGCCGCGCGAACTCTCCCGGTTCCGCCAGCCGCAATCCTAGACCGCCGAGCACCGCAAAGACCGCGTTCACTACCGCGCGGCTCCCGTGCACCTGCAACTCGGCCATGTCCTCGCCGGTCTCGCTGCGCGGCCCAGGGAACCACAGCACCAGCGCTTGATCGAGTACTGCCCCGTCCCCAGGCCGCCGCAGGACCCGAAGCGCCGCGTGCCGCGGCTCCGGCAGGCCTCCGCACAGCGCCAGCAACGCTTGTCCGGCCCCTCCGCCCGAGATGCGGATTACCCCGACTCCCGCCGGAACAGAGCCGCTTGACAGAGCGTATATGCTATCCATCCGACGAATCGCTGAGAGGTCCCATGAACCGGCTTGCCGACGCCACAAGTCCCTATCTCCGTCAGCACGCCGACAACCCCGTAGACTGGTGGCCATGGATACCAGAGGCGTTCGCGGAGGCGAAGCGCCGCAATGTCCCGGTGCACCTCTCAATCGGCTACGCGGCCTGCCACTGGTGTCATGTCATGGCGCGCGAGAGCTTCTCCGATCCCGCCACCGCCGAGCACCTCAACCGCGACTTCGTGTCGATCAAGGTCGACCGCGAGGAGCGCCCCGACGTCGACCAGATATACATGCGCGCACTGGCTGCGCTCGGCGAGCAGGGCGGCTGGCCGCTCACCATGTTCCTGACGCCCGACGCCGAGCCATTCTGGGGCGGAACGTACTTCCCGCCCGAGCCCCGATGGGGCCGGCCGAGCTTCCGCCAGGTGCTGTCCCGCGTCAGCGAGGCGTGGTCATCGGGCGACGCAGCGGTGATCCAGAACGCCGGCGCACTCGTCGCTCACCTGAATCGGCCTGTCACGCCGGCCGGCAAGCCGCCCGCAGCGCTGCTCGACCGCGCCGCGTCCACCATCCTCTCCGTCTGGGACGGCGGCCGCGGCAGCTTCAAGGGCGCGCCCAAGTTCCCCAATCCCGTGGTGCTCGACGTCCTCTGGCGCGCCTACCGCCGCACCGGCGACGGCTCCTACCGCTCTGCCGTCCGCACAACGCTGACCTTTCTGTGCCAGGGCGGCATCTACGACCATGTCGGCGGCGGCTTCGCCCGATACTCCGTCGATGCGCAATGGCTCGTCCCGCACTTCGAGAAGATGCTTTATGACAACGCACTGCTCCTGAAGCTCCTCTCGCTGGCGCATCGCGAGAAGCCATCGGCTTTGTTCCGTGCCCGAATCGGTGAGACGGTAGACTGGCTGCTCCGTGAGTTGCTGCACCCGGCCGGCGGCTTCGCCGCAAGCCTTGATGCTGACACCGATCACGAGGAAGGGCTGACCTACGTGTGGATCGCCGAGGAGCTTCAGGACTTGCTCGGCGAGGACTTCGCCGAGTTTGCCGCTGTCTACGACGTCTCGCCTTCCGGCAACTGGGAAGGCAAGACAATCCTCAACCGCCTGGCGCCCGATAGCCGCGACTGGCTCGGTGACCACCCCGAGGCGAAGCTCAAGGCGCTGCGCGGCACCCTGCTCCAGTGGCGCAACCGCAGGGCACAGCCGGACCGCGACGACAAGGTCCTGGCCGACTGGAACGGCCTCGCGATCTCGGGCCTCGTCCATGGCGCGCGCGCCACCGGCAACGAACCGGCTCGCGAAGCCGCGCTTCGGGCCTTTCGTTTCGTAGCCGGATCGATGAGCGACGGCGACCGCCTGGCCCATTCGGCGCTCGGCGGGCAACGCGTCATCCCCGGCGTCGCGACCGACTACGCCAATATGACTCAGGCCGCGCTCGACCTTTACGCGCTGGAGGGCGACATCGCCTATCTCGAGCGTGCCGAAGCATGGTTCGCGGCGGCCGACCGGCACCATTTCGTGCCCGAATCGGATGCCTACAATCTCACCGCCAGCGACGCTCCCCAGCTCATCGC
>CAZMJQ010000409.1:0-4322 GCA_964566475.1 uncultured Propylenella sp.
AGCCCGAGCCACACGAGGTTCACGCCCAGTCCCTCGAACACGGGGATCACGAAAGGCAGCACGATCAGCATGATCGACACGGAATCGAGGAAGCAGCCCAGCAGCACCACGACGATCAGGTAGCCGACAAGGATCGTGAGCAGGCTGAGGTCCGAGGTCTGCAGCCACTGCCCCACCGCATAGGGCACGCCCGACAGCGTCAGCATCTGCGAATAGAGCGTCGCGGCCATAAGAAGGAAGATGATCGCAGCCGTCACGCGGCCCGTCTCCAGCGCCACCTCCCAGAAGATGCGCAGCGTCAGCTCGCGCCGCGCAAGCGCGATCGCGAAAGCCGCCAGGGCACCGGCGCCACCGGCCTCCGTCGGCGTCAGAAAGCCGCCGTAGATGCCGCCGAGCACGGTGCCGACGAGCACGCAGATGGGCAGGAATTTCAGCAGGACCGTCAGCGCCGGGACGTCGTCGAGCGGACCGGAATAACCGCCCGACAGGGCCCTCGGATCGTCCGCGACGAAGCTCTTGCGATAGGTCGAGAGGCCGATGATCGTGAGGCTGAACGCCAGCCCCATCAGGATGCCCGGCAGGATGCCGGACTTGAACAGGTCGGCGATGGAGACGTTGGCGATCACCCCGAAAATGATGAAGAGGATGCTCGGCGGAATGAGCATGCCGAGCACCGAGCTCCCCGCGACCACGCCGACCGAGAATTTCGCCGTATGGCCGTGGCGGACCATCTCCGGCACCGCCACCTTGGTGAACACCGACGCCGAGGCGATGGTCGTGCCCGTGCAGGCGGCGAAGACGGCGTTGGCCGCGACGGTCGCGATGCCGAGCCCGCCGCGGATGCGCT
Organism: uncultured Propylenella sp.; assembly: GCA_964566475.1. GTDB lineage: Bacteria > Pseudomonadota > Alphaproteobacteria > Rhizobiales > Afifellaceae > DASWJZ01. The sequence continues at coordinate 848 of CAZMJQ010000409.1, forward strand.
TGAGCATGAGAGCCGCGACGTCGAACGTGTCACGACCGATATTCGTGCTCGAGACGAAGAGCCCCATGAGCACGAAGAGGGGGATCACCGCGTAGGCGTCCGACTCGATCGAGGTCGAGGCGGAGCTCGCCAGCAGCCGGCCGGCAATGTCGAGCCCGCGGATCGCCCATACGCCGACGAACGACAGCATCATCAGCGCCACGCCGATATGCAGCCCGGTCTGGATCAGCAGCAGGCTGCTGGCCAGACAGACGACGCCGATCAGGATGTCGCTCATCAGGAAGAGGCGCTGTCGGCCGCGGTCCCCGTCAGCGCACGCCTCAGGTTATGCCACGCGAGCACCAGGAACTGTACGGTCGCCACGACCGACCCCACGACAAGCGCCGCCTGGAATGGCCAGATCGGAATCTGCACGAAGCCGGGCGTGCCGCGGAAATAGCCATTGGTCCAGTTCTGCATGAAGTAGGGCCAGACGTAGACGACGATGAGGCCGAAGAGGATCGCGCCGAGCAGGTTGAAGAGGGCGTAGAAGGCGGCCTTCACGCGCGGCCGCCGCCGGCTCACAAGCTGCAGCAGGAGGTCGTTGGAGACGTGCCGGCCCTCGCGCAGCGTGTTGGCCATCTGCAGGAACACGATCGCCACGATCGACAGCCCGAGGAATTCCAGAACGCCGGGCACCGGACGGTTGAAGACGTTGCGGCCGATGACGTCGACATTCACGGCAACCACCATCAGGAGGATCAGCACCGTGCCGATGACGTTCAGCCCCTGCGTCAGCCTTCCGAACGCGGAGTCCCGAGGGGCGCCGAAATCCGGCGCCCCTCTCGATTCGTCGTGCGACTGCGGATGTCCGTCGTCCACGAACTGCTCCGGACCGTCACCGTCAGCCGGGGGATCAATCCTGGTCCCAGTTGCGGACCGGCTCGGCGCCGGCGCTGCGCATCTCGTCCATGTAGGCGGAGAGCACCTCGGTTCCGGGAAGGCCGGAGGCATCGATGCGTTCGGCCCATTCCTTGGCGATGTTGGGCATGGAGGCCGCCCACTTCTCCTGCTCCTCGCGCGGAAGGTCGAATGTCTCGGCGCCCTCGAACTGCTCCGGCACGGTGCCGTAGGCCGCTTCATAGATGCCCTGCTGCGCGGCGTCGGCCTCGGCGGTCCAGGCGTGCGCCGCCTCCTGCAGGATGGTCTGCAACTCGGGCGGCAAGCCCTCGTAGACGCCCTTGTTGACGATGAGCGCCGCTGCGTACTGGGCCCCGAACCCGACCTTCGTCACGTAAGGAGCGGCCTCAGGATACTTCATGCCGGGGATGGCGGACGGGAAGATGATGAAGCCGTCGATCACGCCGGTCTGCGCGTTGTTGTAGTAGAGCGTCATGTTGCTTTCGACCGGGGTCGCGCCCGTGCCGCGCAGCCATTGCAGCGCCGCCCCGGCGGTGGAGATCTTCATGCCGGTGATGTCCTCGAACGCCTGCACCGGCTGGGTGGTGAAGAGCTCGTAGGAATCGAATGTCGCGCCGGCGAGCCAGACGACTCCGAACTTGTCGTACTGCTCGTTGAAAGCGGGAATGGCGTCGTGGAGCTTCTGGATCGCCTTGCCCACCAGGACAACGTCGGTGGTCGTGAAGGGCGTCATGAAGGACACCTGCTCGAGCGGCAGCTTGTCGGGGTGGAAGATGGTCGGCTCGAAGCCGATGTCGGCCACGCCGTCGGAGACGCCCTGCAGGACGAAGGTCGGCTTCAGAAGCGAACCGGCATAGGCCTCCTTCCAGTCGATCTTGATGTCGAGGCCCGCTTCCTCGATCCGCCGGTTCACCTCGGGAATGTAGAACTCGCTGACGAGGTTGAGCGGGTTCATGGCGCGGAGCGGCTGCCCGGCGGCCACGGTAAGCGTGATTTCCTGCTGCGCCACCGCGGTCGTGGCCATGACGGCCAGACCCGCAGTGCCGAGAATCGCTGCTGTCAACTTTCGCATCGTACTGTTCCTCCCTCCAACCGGCCCGACATGTACCGGCTCTTTCGATCCCGACGCGGCGCACGTCTTTTCAGGGGCATTCCGTCCGGAAACCCGCCGCCCGAAGCTGACTCGCCGCGTAGGGTCCGGCGCCCCAGCTCGTCTCGCGCTCGCTGCGACACGCCTCCGCGACCGTGGTTTGGTGCGCGAAGCAAACGATTGCAAAATCGCGTGAAAGCGTCAACTGACGGCGCGGCCTGGGAGCCTGAAACCCGGCAACGGTCGCGGCAATTTGAGAATGCGACCGGGCCGGCCGCGGTTTGACAAGGCCCGACCCTTGGTTGGTAATGACTGCCAGACGGCCGACCGAGCCGTCGGAACGGGAGACGCTCCATGATGAAATACCTAGCCGCGGCCACCGCGGCCGGCGCGATGCTCGCCGCGGGCGCCGCGCAGGCCCAGACGGCCGGGATCGCCACGTCGAACCCCGGCTCGCTTTTCCACAATATCGGCTCCGCCATCGCCAAGGCCGCCAACGACGCCGGCATGAACGTCACCATCCAGCCGGCCACGAGTCCCAACCAGTATCTCTTCGCCGTGAACGCCGGCGACATCGAGTTCGGCGTCGGCAACCTGCAGGAGTTCAACTACGCGCTCGAGGGCAAAGGGTGGTTCGATGGCCAGCCGAACCCGGACCTTCGGGTGGTCGCGATGATCATGCCGCTCAGGGAAGCGATCTTCGTGCGCGCCGATTCCGACATCATGACCATCGCCGACCTTGCGGGTCAGCCCATGGTGGACGGCTACACGGCGCAGAACACCATCCTGCCGCAGCTCGACGCCATATATGCCACTGCCGGCCTCACCCGCGACGACATGGTCCCGGTGCAGGTGCCGAGCGTCGTGGCCGGCGCGGATGCGTTCATCGCCGGCGAATCGGTCGGCTTCATCTTCGCGCACGGCGCCGGCAAGGTGCGCGAGGCGGACGCCGCCGTGGGCGGCCTGCGGGCGCTGCCCATCGAGAACACGCCGGAGAACGAGGCGGCGATCAAGGAGCACTGGCCCGTCGGCTACCTGACGCAGATGGCCCCCAGCCCCGCATCGCCGGGCGTGCTGGAGGAAGGCTGGTTCGTCGCCTATCCGCAGATCGTGTTCACAAACGCCGGCGTGCCGGACGAGCTCGTCTACGAGTTGGCGAAGGTCATCCACGACAGCAAGGAGAGCCTTGCGGCGACCTTCCCCCCGTTCAACGCCTTCAATCCCGACGAGGACATGGTGGGCGATACGGCACCGGGCGAATATCACCCCGGCGCGATCGAGTATTTCCAGGAGACCGGTCTCTGGAACGAGTAGCCTGAGATGAGCGACAGGGAGCCGGGAGGGCCTCGCGCGCGGGCGCCCTCCCGCTCAGTTTGGAGCATGGCGGTCTACGGCCTCGCCGCCCTGCTCACCTTCGGGGCGGCATTCTGGTCGCTCGGTCTGCCGCGCTACCTTCACTGGTCGCTCTATCCGCAGCAGTTCATC
>CAZMJQ010000410.1:0-2854 GCA_964566475.1 uncultured Propylenella sp.
CGACCTCGGTGGAGCCGGTGAACGACACGACGCGCACGCGCGGATCGTGCAGCAGTGCATCGACCAGCTTGCCGGTATGCGCCGACGGCAGGACCGAGATGATGCCTTTCGGCACGCCCGCCTGCTCCATGATCGGCATCAGCGCCAGCATGGTGAGAGGCGTCGCCGACGCCGGCTTCAGAATGACCGGGCAGCCCGCGGCGAGCGCCGGGCCGATCTTGCGGGTCGCCATGGCGGCGGGGAAGTTCCACGGCGTCACCAGGATGGCGATGCCGGCCGGCTTGTGGCCGACCACGATGCGCGCGCCGGTCGACGGCCCGCGATAGAGGTCGCCGATGGCGCGCACGGCCTCCTCCGAGCTCCAGCGGAAGAACTCCGCCGCGTAGGCGATCTCGGAGCGCGAGTCGGGCAGCGCCTTGCCGTTCTCCATCGTGATGAGGCGCGCCAGCTCCTCCTTCTGCGCCATGATGAGCTCGAAGGCCTTGCGCAGCACCTCGCCGCGCTCGCGCGGCTTCCGCGCCGCCCATTCGGGAAACGCCTTCTCAGCCGCGTCGAGCGCCGCCTTGCCGTCGTCGACCGTGGCGCTCGCCACTGTCGCGATCACCTCGCCGGTCGCCGGATTGTCGACCTCGAAGGTGCCGCCGTCCGAAGCATCGCGCCACTCGCCGCCGAGAAAGAGCTGCGTCGGCACGTTGGGGAGGGTCTCGTGCTTCATGATGATTGCCTCTTGCACCTATGGGCAGACCGGTGCGTGACGCGCGACGTCTCGACCGCCCTCATGCTGAGGTGCGAGCGCCGGAGGCGCGAGCCTCGAAGCACCGTCGGTGGAGCACAGCCCGTCGCAGGATTCACGCCGCACAGCCGTGCCACCGCCCTCGTCCTTCGAGGCTCCCCCGGATCAAGTCCGGGGTCGCGCCTCAGGATGAGGGCTTCCCCAACCATCGGAAATCCCTTCAAGAGCAGCCTGACCATATCGACCTGTCTCACCCGTTCATCGCCCGGCTGATCCTCTCCACGATCCGCTCCGCGCTCGGCAGCGCAAGGTCCTCGAGCACGTCGGAGGCCGGGAGCGGAATGTGCGGCGTGGTGATCCTCACCACCGGGCCGTCCAGATCGTAGAACGCCTCGTCGGCGACGATGGATGCAACCTCGGCGCCCCAGCCGCAGAGCCGCGGGTTCTCCTCCACGGTGAAGAACCGCCCGGTCTGCCCGACCGAGCCGAGGATGGTCTGCGTGTCGAGCGGCACCAGCGAGCGCACGTCGATGACCTCGCAGTCGATGCCGTGCTCCGCCTTGAGCTTGTCCGCCGCCTGGAGCGCGCGCGGCACCATCAGGGCCAGCGCCGCGATCGTGGCGTCGCCGCCTTCGCGCAGCACCTTGGCGGTGCCGAGCGTGTCGGTGATCTCGCCGTCGGCTACCTCTCCCTTCGTCGGGTAGAGCGCCTTGTGCTCGAAGAAGATCACCGGATCGGGGTCGCGTACGGCAGCCGCCAGAAGCCCGACGACGTCGCTCGGGGTGGACGGCGCCACGACCTTCAGGCCCGGGATCATCATGCACCAGTTCTCGACGCTCTGGCTGTGCTGCGCCCCGAAGCGCACGCCCGCGCCGTTGGCGGTGCGTACCACGAGCGGGCACTTCGTCTGGCCGTTGGAGAGGTAGCGGTGCTTTCCGAACTCGTTGGCGATGTAGTTGAAGCAGACCGCGAAAAAGTCGGAGAACATGATCTCGGCGATGGGCTTCAGGCCCGTCATCGCCGCGCCCATGGCGGCGCCCATGATCGCCTGCTCGGAGATCGGGGTGTCGCGCACGCGCTTCGGCCCGAACTGCTCGAGAAGCCCGACCGTCGTCTTGAACACGCCGCCGGCGGCGGCCACGTCCTCGCCGAAGAACACGACGTCGGGGTCGCGCTCCATCTCCTGCGCGATGCCGCGGGCGACCGCGTCGCGGTAGGTCAGTTCCGCCATGCCCAGCCCCCGTCGGCGTAGACGTCTCTCGTGAGGAGGTCGATCGAAGGCGGCGGCGCGGCCTTGCACGTCTCGGTGGCGGCCTCGACCTTGTCCTTCGATTCCTTCTCGATGGCGGCGATCTGCTCCTCGCTGACGCCGAAATCCATCAGGCGGGCGCGATAGAGCTTGATCGGATCGCGCTCCAGCCATCTGTCCAGCTCGCCCTCCGGCCGGTACTTCGCCGGGTCGGCGCGCGAATGGCCGGAGTGGCGGTAGGTCTTGCACTCGATGAGCGACGGCCCCTCGCCTGCCCGCGCTTTGACGTACGCGTCGCGCGCGACACGGTAGACGGCGTCGGCGTCGTTCCCGTCGACGATGATGCTTTCCAGCCCGTAGGCGGCAGCGCGGTCCGCGGCGGGGTGCTCGACCGCCGTCACCTCGCCGATGGGCGTGTATTCCATGTAGAGGTTGTTCTCGCAGACGAACACCACGGGGAGCTTCCAGACCGCGGCGAAGTTCAGCGCCTCGTGGAAGTAGCCGATGTTGGTGGTGCCGTCGCCGAAGAAGCAGACCGAGACGTCGCTGTCGCCGCGATACTGCGCGCGCCACGCCGCGCCGCAGGCGATCGGCATGTGGGCGCCGACGATGGCGTAGGAGCCCATGACGCCGTGCTTCTCGGAGGTCAGGTGCATGGAGCCGCCCTTGCCGCGCATCAGCCCGTTGTCGCGCTGCATCAGCTCGCCGAGGACGGCGTCCATCGGGGCGCCGCGCGCCAATGTGTGGGCATGCCCGCGATACGTGCAGAACGACAGGTCCCCCGGCTGCATGGCGACCGCAAACCCTGCCGCGACCGCCTCCTGGCCGATGGAGAGGTGGCTGGTGCCCTTCACCAGGTTCTGCATGAAAAG
>CAZMJQ010000411.1:0-2963 GCA_964566475.1 uncultured Propylenella sp.
CATGACTTCGTTGAAGCCGATGGCGCGTCCTTCGACCGAGCTCACGTTGGGATTGGTGGAATTGATGTAGACCTTGCCCGAGCCGCCGATGGCCTCGGCCAGTCCGCGCGCCGAGATGCGGCCGCCCTCGACGTTGTCGGAGCCGATATAGCTGATGGGGAACGTGACGGGCCCCTCGGCGTAGTCGCCGTCGCCGAGGAACGTGTCGACGGTGATCACCTTGATGCCGGCATCGACCGCCGTCTGCAGCGGGCCGATCATCTGGTCCCTGTCGGTCGGCGCGGTGATGATGTAGTCGAGGTCCCCGCGCGCGATCATCGCATCGAGGATCGGCGTCTGCACCTCGACCCCCCAGGTCGGCGGAATCTGCGTCACCACCTCGATGCCGAGCTCTTCCGCGGCGGCGTTCACGCCGACTTCCATCACCTGATAGAACGGGTCGACGACACCCGGCAGAAAGCCGATCTTGATCCCGTCCTGAGCGGCGGCACGCGGCCCCACCGTAAGCGCAAGCGCCGCGGAAATTGCGAACAGCGCACGTCTGCTGAGCATCACCTCTCCTCCCTTGATGATCGTGCCCGATTGAACGTCGGGCTTTATGTAGGCCCTGATCGCGGAATGATATCGAAGTGTCGAATCGCGCGCAATCGGTTGCCCGTCGGAGTGCCGCTGTCGCAGCTCACGACGCGAGCCCGATGCACACCTTGCCGAAATGCTTGCGGCCGGCGAAGTGCCGGTAGGCCTCCACCGCATCCTCGAAGGGGAAGATCCTGTCGATCACGGGCCGCAGCGCGTTAGCGGCGATCGCCGCGTTCATGGCTTCGAACATGGCGCGCGAACCTACGTACATTCCGCGCACCGTGGTGGAGTCGCGCGAGATCGGCATCGGGTTGATCTCGCCCGGGCCGCCCATGGCGCCGATCACCGTTACTCGGCCGCCCGGTGCGACCGCATTGAGCGACCGGGGGAGGGTGGTGGGCCCGGCGACATCGATGACGAGGTCCGCGCCTGCGCCGCCGGTCAGTCTCCGCACCTCTTCGTGCCACTCCGGTGTCTCGACGTAATTGATCGTCGCATCCGCGCCGAGCGCCTCCAGCCGCTCGCGCTTCTCGCTGCTGCTCGTGGTGGCGATGACCCGCGCGCCGGCCGCCTTGGCGAAGGCGAGCGCGAAGAGCGACAGGCCGCCGGTTCCGAGCGTCACCACGGTCTCTCCGGGCCGTACCGGCTGACCTTCGAAGACCGCATTCCACGCCGTGACGCCGGCGCACGGCAGGCAGGCCGCCTCGGCGTCGGAGAGGTGGTCCGGCACGGCCACGCAGGCATCCTCATGCAGCACGACCAGCTCGGCGAGCGTGCCGGTGCCGCCTGCCCCAAGGGTCGTTGCGGTCGCCGCCCGGGTCACCCTCCCCGCCAGCCATTTCGGAAAGAAGATCGGCGCCACGCGGTCGCCGCGCCTGAAGCGCGTGACGTCCGCTCCCGCGGCCACGATTGTGCCCGCGGCGTCGGAGCACGGGATGATCGGCGGCGAGATCGTGCCGAATGCGTAGGTGCCGCGCGCGATGGAGAAATCGCGGAAATTGAGCGAGACGGCGCCGACCCGGACGAGGACGTCCCGCGGACCGGGCTCGGGGTCCGGAAGCTCCACGATGCCGAGGCTGTCTGGCCCGGCCGTGTCCCTCAGATGAAACGCGCGCAATTCCGCTTTCTCCCTGTCGTGCGTGGCCCGCGGGCCTCCTGCTGGAGCATCGGTCCGCCGGCCTCCGGCCCGCCATAGTTGAACCAGGCGCGCGGGGATGTCACTTCGGGCTGTGACTGACGCGGTAGACCGGATGGCGTCTCAAAAGACGTTCTGCGGCGTCGCTGCGGCCAATGACGGCACGCAGGTCGCCATGGAGGCGTTCGGCGAACGTGGCATAGGACGAGGGAGCGTAAGGATGGCGCAGGCGGCTGCCGAGCGACCGGCGGGAGGACGCGCGGGCCCTGAGCCCTCCGCGCTGATCGCGAGAGCGAGGGAGCTCGGCCCCTTCCTCAGCGGCCAGGCTGCGGCCAATGAAGTAAAGGGAGCCCTCACCGACGACGTCGTTTCGGCTCTTGCCGACGCCGGTTTCTTCGGCGCGTGGATCCCGCGCTGCTACGGCGGCAGCGAGGCCTCGCCGCTGGAGTTCCTCGAGCTCATCGAGACGCTGAGCTACGCCGACGGCTCGACCGGATGGGTCGTCATGGCGACGCAGGTGGCGGCAGGGACGGCCGCCGCTTACCTGCCGCGCTCCGCCGCCGACGCGATCTTCGGCGAGCGCATTCCCGTCTTCGCCGGGGTGGGCGCGCCGCGCGGCCGCGCCGAGCCGGCGGAAGGCGGCTACCGCCTCACCGGGGACTGGAGCTACGGCAGCGGCATCCTGCACGCGGAATACCTCCACACCGGCGGCATGGTGTTCGAAAACGGCGCGCCGCGAAAGCTCCCCGGGAGCCAAGCGCTCGACGCGCGCATCTTCATCGTCCCGATGTCGGACGTGACGCTGCGCAGCAACTGGGACGTGCTCGGGCTCAACGCCACCGGCAGCGTCGACTACGACATTGCCGACGCGTTCGTGCGCGAGGACTACACGCACCTCCAGTCGACCAAGGAGCCCCGGCAGGGCGGCCCGCTCTACAAGCTCGGCATTCAGGGGCTCGGCGGCATCTGCCATTCCGCCTTCGCGCTCGGGACGGCGCGCCGCGCGCTCGACGAGATGGCGGCGATCGCACGCGCCGAGACGGGACGCCCGCAGCTCCTGCCCGAGCGCGGCGGCGGGGAGAGCTTCCAGGAGAAGTTCGGGCACGCAGAAGCTGAGCTGCGCGCCGCCCGCGCATTGCTGGTCGAAACGCTGCACGACGTCGAGGCGGGGCTGGAGCGCGGCGACGAGGTGAGCGTGCGGCAGTTCACGCTGATGCGGCTCGCGCTCAACCACGTCACGACGGTGGGC
>CAZMJQ010000412.1:0-3906 GCA_964566475.1 uncultured Propylenella sp.
ATGCAGCGCTACGAGAACAAGACCATCGTCGTGAAATACGGCGGGCACGCCATGGGCGACCCGAAGCTCGGCCAGGCCTTCGCGCGCGACATCGCGCTTCTGAAGCAGTCGGGGGTCAATCCGATCGTCGTGCACGGCGGCGGGCCGCAGATCGCCGACATGCTCCGGAAGCTCGGCATCAAGAGCGAGTTCAGGGGCGGCCTGCGCGTCACCGACAAGGCGACGGTGGAGATCGTGGAGATGGTGCTCGCGGGCTCCATCAACAAAGAGATCGTCGCCATGATCAACAAGGAGGGCGAGTGGGCGATCGGCCTCTGCGGCAAGGACGGCAACATGGTCTTCGCCGAGAAGCTGACGCGCACCGAGATCGACCCGGACTCCAACATCGAGCGGATCGTCGATCTGGGTTTCGTGGGCGAGCCGGTCGAGATCGACCGCACGCTGCTCGACCTCCTGGCGCGCTCCGAGATGATCCCGGTCATCGCGCCGGTGGCGCCGGGACGCGACGGTGAGACCTACAACATCAACGCCGATACGTTCGCCGGCGCCATCGCGGGCGCGCTCGCCGCCACGCGCCTCCTCTTTCTCACCGACGTGCCGGGCGTGCTCGACGGGACCGGCAAGCTGATTGAGGCGCTCACAGTAGCGGAGGCGAAGAAGCTGATCGCCGACGGCACCATCTCGGGCGGCATGATCCCCAAGGTGGAGACGTGCTTCGACGCCATCGCGCGCGGCGTGGAGAGCGTCGTCATCGTCAACGGCAAGACGCCGCACGCCGTGCTCCTGGAGCTCTTCACCGAGCACGGCGCGGGAACGCTCATCAAGGCGTAACGTAGGCAGGCGCCCTCAGCGCCGCCGCACGAGGCCGGACGCGCACAGCATCGCAGCGGCGACGAGCGCGAAGAGAGCCAGCCCCGCAATCAGGACGTTCACCGAGACGCCGATGTCGACCAGCACGCCGAAAAGAAGGGGGGAGAGCGCGGTCGACAGCACCGTCACGGCCGTCGCGGTGGCGCGGATCGCGCCGAGGCGCTCAACGCCGTAGGCTTCTGCCAGCAGCGACGTGACGATCGGGGCGTAGGCGCCGGCGCTCAGGCCCATCAGCGCCATGTGGACGAAGATCGCGGCCGGCGCGTCGGACAGCAGGACGACGCAGGCTGCGACCATCGGCAGTTGGAAGAAAAGGGCCGGGCGGCGCGCGCCGAAACGGTCGACGAGCCAGCCGGCGCCAAGCGTGGCGATGATCGAGGTGAGCCCCAGCAAGGCAAAGCCGCTGGCGAAGAGCGGCAGCGTCCATCCCTTCGCTTCGACGATCACGACCTGATGGAAGGCGATCGCCGTCCCGATGAAGCCGAATGCCGACAGCGTCGGGAGGGCCAGAAGCATGTCCTTCTGCGCCAGGAAACGCAGCGTCGCGAAGGGAGGTCGAGTCGCGGCCAGGGCGCTTCGGTGGCCGCGCAGAAGCGCGAGCACCAGCGGCAGGACGATCGCCACGCAGATCAGCGCCGAGGCGGTCCAGCTGACCCGCCATCCGAGCTGCGTCACCCCGATGGCCCCGAGAAGCGGAAAAAGGGCCCCGCCGAAGGGAACCCCCATCATGGCTATGGCCACCGCCCGGCCGCGCGCTCTGTCGAATTCGCGCGCCATCGCGGTCAGAGACACATGGGTCATCAGCCCCTGTCCGAAGAGTCGGAGCAGGAAGATGGCAACCCCCAGCATCACCGCGTGCGCCGATACCGCCATCGCGGCCGCGGCAAGCGACAATCCGAGGATGGTCGCGACCGCGTAGCGGCGAAGCGGGATCGTGTCGATCATCGCACCGACCCGGGGGATGAGCAGGCCGCTCGCCAGCGTGGCAAAGAAGTAGATGCCGCCCCAGGCGCCGTTGCTGAGGCCGAAATCGGCGCGGATCGCTCCGCCGAAGACCGCGATGAACGGCGTCTGCCCGAAGGTCGAGAAGAACGCGCAGGTGAATCCGAAGGCCAGAAGCGACCACCGGCCCCGGAACGGAGAAGGCATGCTCGTGCTTCAAATGCCGAGAGAGAAATATGCGGCCCTCTCTGCGCCAACCCGAGCAAGGAGGCAAGCCCGTGGCCGAAGCATGCGCGCCTGGCCGAGGCCGATGAAGTCTTAACGGCAGTGGTCTATATTGACGGCATGAAAAGCCTGACCGCAGAAGCCGTTGCGCCGCACGAAAAGCGTGACCTCGGCGTGTTCTCGAGCATCGAGGCCTGGGTGTTCGACCTCGACAACACGCTCTACCCGCGCAGCGCCGACGTCTTCCGCCAGGTCGACCAGCGCATCCGCGCCTATGTCGGCCGGCTGCTCAACGTCGACGAGAGCGAGGCGGAGCGCATCCAGAAGGATTTCTACCGGGTGCACGGGACGACGCTGCGCGGCCTGATGCTCGGCCACAACGTCGACCCCGACGAGTTCCTGGAGTTCGTGCACGACATCGACCACTCGGCCGTTCAGCCCGACCCGGACCTCGGCGCGGCGATCCTGCGCCTGCCCGGCAAGAAGTACATCTTCACCAACGGCTCGCGCCGGCACGCGGAGAAGGTTGCCGAGCGCCTCGGCTTCTCGGGGCACTTCGAGGACATATTCGACATCGTCGCCGCCAACCTCGTTCCGAAGCCGCACCGCGAGACCTACGATCGCTTCGCCAAGCGCTTTGGCGTGAAGCCCGAGAGCGCCGCGATGTTCGAGGACCTTGCGCGCAACCTCGCCGTTCCGAAATCGGTCGGCATGACCACGGTGCTGGTCGTCCCGCCGGGCACGCGCGAGGTGTTCCACGGCGAGTGGGAGTTCGAAGGGCGCGACGACGATCACGTCGACTTCGTGACCGACGACCTGGCGCGCTTCGTCGCCGAGATCGCCGACGCGATCGGGGCATAGACGCGCCGCGAAGCCTGGACTGGTGGTTCCTCCCCCATCGCAGATGGGGGAGGGGGACCGCGGAACGCGGTAGAGGGGCGGCCGCACGGTACGGAGCAAGCCGCCGCCCCCTCCACCATGCGCAGCCTGTCTTCGGGCCGGCCGAAGGCCGGACCCGGGGGCATGGTCCCCCTCCCCCGCAACGCGGGGGAGGAACCACGATCCGGGCTACGAATCGACAAGAGCGAATCGATCGACGTCGAAGAGCCCGCGATCGGTGATCTTCAAGTGCGGAATCACCGGAAGCGGCAGGAACGCCACCTGCAGGAAGGGCTCCGGCAGCGTGCAGCCGAGATCGCGCGCCGCGTCGCGCAACACCACCAGGCTTTCACCCACCGCCTCGAACGGCTCCAGGCTCATCAGCCCGGCGACGGGCAGCGCCAGCTCGGCTATCACCTCGCCGCCCGTTGCCACAGCGAAACCGCCCTGCATCGAAATGATGCGGTTGACCGCAGCCGCCATGCTCCCGCCGTCGACGCCGACCACGGTGATATTGTGGCTGTCGTGCCCGACGGAGGACGCGATGGCGCCGCGCTTCAGGCCGAAGCCGTGCACGAAGCCGAGGCCGATATTCTCGTTCCGGCCGTGGCGGGCCACGACCGCGCACTTGATCGCATCCTGCTGAAGGTCGGCGCTCACCTCCCCGGCCTCGGACGGCAGGTCGAGCTCAAGGCGCTCGGTGATGATCCGGCCGGCATTTACGCCGATCACCGGCGTCCTGTTGTGGCGCACCGCAACGCGGAAATCCTCCGCGGCGACGGGGGCCCGCTTCACGCTCTGAAGCCCCACCGGCTGCAGCGCCTTGCGGCATCCGAAAAGCGCGTCATCCACGAGCCGTCCGCCCGCGATGACGCCGTGCACGCGGCATTCGTCGAGGCTCTCCAGAAGCACCAGGTCGGCCCGCCATCCGGGCGCGACAAGCCCGCGGTCCCTGAGACCGAAGGCGTTCGCGCCCGACCAGCTCGCCGC
>CAZMJQ010000413.1:0-12723 GCA_964566475.1 uncultured Propylenella sp.
CCTCGTCCTGCAGGCGCTCGTCGGGGCGCTGGTGCTGGTCCAGTTCAACGGCTTCACGATCGTGCTGGGGCTGGCGTCGCTCGCCGTCGTCGCTGTCTATCCCTTCGCCAAGCGCGTCACCGACTGGCCGCAATTCGTGCTCGGACTCGCCTTCTCGTGGGGGGCGTTGGTAGGCTGGTCCGCGCTTCTCGGCGGGCTGGCGGTGGCGCCGGTCGCCCTCTATGCGGGCGCGATCCTCTGGACCATCGGCTACGACACGATCTACGCGCTGCAGGACAAGGAGGATGACGCCGTGATCGGAGTTCGCTCCACCGCGCGGCTCTTCGGCCGGCACTCGGAGGTCGGCATCGCGGCGTTCTACGTGGCGGCGTTCGTGCTTTTCGGCTTTGCCTTCGCGCTGGCCGATGCCGGGGCGCTCGCCTTCGCTGCGCTCGGGATCGCGCTGCTTCACGCCGCGTGGATGATCGCCACGCTCGACCCCGACGACCCGCAGAACTGCCTGCGGCGCTTCCGTGCGAACACGGTCACGGGGTGGATATTGTTCGCTGGCCTCCTGGCCGATGGACTCGTCTAGATGCTCAGTTGCGCGCGATGATCTCGCGGCCGTCGATTCTGCCGAGCGGGCGGCTGAGGCCGAGGCGCCGCCGCGTGAGGAAGCGGACCCTGCGTCCGGCTCCCAATCGGGCGCGCCGCGATTGCGGCGCGTTGCCGTCGCCCGTTTCAGCCGAGGGCGAACCGGCCATCGTCATCGGCGGCAGATTCAGAAAGCCGGCCAGCCGGTCGCAATACTCCTCGGCGGTCTCGAACGTGTCGAACGCCTCGATATCGATCGACAGCCCGGCATCGCGATGCATGAGGCGGATGACGTGGCGCTTCGCGCAGACGAGCACAGCAACGGCCTCATACTGGCGGACGGGAACACGAATGCGGCAGGCGAGGCCGGCGACAGGTCGCGACATGATTATTGTTCCTCGGTCGAATGTAGCAAGACAATCCTCACCGTCACCAGATTTTCCATTGTATAGGAAAGCATCCGGGAAGGTGACGGGCCGCTCCGGGGAACGGCCCGTCAGATGTGAGTGGACTTTGTCCATTTTCTGTTCGACGCTAATTCTTTGCCTCTGAACCGTTTCGGCCTCTTGTTATGCGAAACTAGCCCCCATTTCTCCCGAACCGCTTAAGCTCCGTGGTTAATGCTTTTCATCCCTAAATCACGGTAATTGAAAGCTGAATCGGCCTGAAAGAGAATCGAAAGGACCTGCCGAGGTGGCGTCGCACGAAGCCGATCTTGAGCTTCTGAGAGAGGCCGCGCTGGAAGCCGGGGCGCTCGCCATGGCCTTCTTCCGGCGCAATCCCGGCAGCTGGGCGAAAGAGGGCGGGTCGCCTGTGACCGAGGCCGACATCGCCGTCGACACCTTCCTGCGCACCCGGCTCCTGGCTGAACGGCCGGGGTACGGGTGGCTCTCCGAGGAGACACGCGACGATCCCGCAAGGCGCGAGCGCGATGCGATCTTCGTGGTGGATCCGATCGACGGGACGAAGGCCTTCATCGCCGGCGACGACCGTTGGTGCATCTCGCTCGCGGTGGTGCAGGCCGGCCGCCCCGTGGCCGGAGTGCTCCATGTGCCGGCGCGCGCGGAGTTCTACACTGCCGTGCGCGGAAGCGGCGCGTGGGGGCGAAGCGGCCAGCTCGCAGTGTCGGTGCGGGAGAGTACGGCCGGCGCGGCGCTATCCGGCCCGCGCGGCTGGCTCCGCACACCTGCGGTCCAGAGCCTGGGCGCCGATCTCAAGGAGCACATCCCATCGCTCGCCTATCGTTTCGTTTCCGTCGCCGCCGGGCGTCTCGACGCCGCCTTCGCAAGCCCACGCGCCAATGACTGGGACCTTGCGGCGGTAGATCTTTTGGTGCACGAAGCGGGCGGTCGGCTCGCGGGTCTCGATGCCGCGCTTCCGAGATACAATCAGGAAACCCCCCGCCATGGCGCGCTTGTGGCCGCGAACGACCGGCTTCTGCCGGCGCTCCTGGCCGCGGTGGAAGAGGCGGAATGGCAGGTTTCGAGGGGCAGGAGAATCTGACCTTTGGATGACCGAAAGAATTCACGGCTGCGACAGCCTCGGCGCCCGGCCTTCGGCGGCGAGCCGGAGCAACCCGACAAGGTTGTCTTTCGCAGCCTCGACACACGCGATAACGTGGGAAACTACTCGAACTGTGCGGAAACCGATAAGGTGGGAGGCGATAGCCCGAAATATGGTGGAGGCCCGGATGCGATTCGCTGTCGTGTGCCTGCGCCGGCTGCCTGAACCGGAAGCGGAGCAATGACGACGGCCGATACCGGCAGCCAGGCGGCGCGCAAGTTCACCTTCGATGCGCGCCCGGACGCGGAGTTCGTCGCCTGGCTGACCTTCAAGCGTCTGCTGCGAGAGTGCGTCCTTCCGCACTGGCGGGTTCTCTCGGTCGCGCTGGGCGCCATGACCTTCGTCGCGGCGACCGCCGGCGCGTTGCCGTTCCTGCTACAACGGATTGGCGACGATATCTTCGTTGCCAAGGATTCCACTCTTCTCTTCGTCCTGCCTTTCCTCGTCATCGTCATCATTGTTGCGCGGGCCGCAGGCGACTGGGGCGCATCCGTCGCCGAGGGCTCGCTGACCACCAGGATCGTCGCGGACCTTCGGGTGCGCATGTTCGACACGATCGCGGCGGCCGACCTCGCCTGGATCCAGGGGTTTCACTCCGGCCGCTTCGTCTCCGCTTTCGTCACCGATGTCGCCATCGTCGACCGGGCCGGGACGAAGGCGATGATCGGTTGCGTGAAGAACGGGCTGACGGTCGTCTTCCTGAGCGGGGCGATGCTCTACATGGACTGGCGCCTGAGCCTGCTCGTCCTCATCGGCGCGCCGTTCGCAATCTTCAACCTCGGCAAACAGAAGCGGCGGATAAGGAAGGCGGCGGGCCGCAGCCTGCAGGAGGCGGGTCACCTAAACAGCATGCTGACCCAGACCTTGCTCAGCATGCGCGTGGTCAAGGCCTACGGGCAGGAATCGAACGAGTCGAAGCGGCTTCGCCGCATCGCATTCAACCTGCGGAAATACATCATGAGGGCGACGCGATCGCGCGCGGCGGTCGGCCCTGCATGGGAAGCATTCACGGGGGTCGGCATCGCCGCTGTGATCTTCTACGGCGGATGGCAGGGCATCCACGGAAACCTCACGCTCGGCCACTTCATGGGCTTCATGACAGCCGGCCTGCTGGCCTTCCAGCCGATGAGGGCGCTGGCCAGCATCCAGGCGTCGATCACCGAGGGCCTGCTCGCGGCGCAACGGGTCTTCGCGGTGATCGACTATGCCTCGCACGTCACGGAAGCGCCGGGAGCCAAGCCGCTGCGAGTCGAGGCCGGCACGATCAGCCTGCGCGATGTCTTTTTCTCCTACGAGAGCGGCGGACCGGTCCTTTCAGGCTTCAATCTCGAAATCCCCGCCGGGCGCAAGGTGGCGCTCGTCGGCCCGAGCGGAGCCGGCAAGAGCACGGTCCTCAATCTCATCCTGCGCTTCTTCGATCCCGACAGCGGCAGCGTCGAGATCGACGGGCAGGATCTGCGCAAGGCGACCGTTGCCAGCGTGCGCGGGTCGTCGGCGCTCCTGACCCAGGACCCGGTGCTGTTCGATGACACGGTCGCCGCCAACATCGCCTATGGATCGGAGGGGGCGAGCGAGGAGGAGATCGCCGCCGCCGCCGATGCCGCCGCCGCCCACGACTTCATCATGCGGCTGCCGGAAGGATACCAGACCCGCGTCGGCGAGGCGGGGGTGCGCCTGTCGGGCGGCGAGCGCCAGCGCATCGCGTTCGCCCGCGCCATGCTGCGCAACACGCCCATCCTGCTGCTCGACGAGCCGACCAGCGCGCTCGACTCCGAATCGGAGACGAAGGTGCAGGCGGCGATGGAGCGGCTCCTTGCCGGCCGCACCGTGGTGATGATCGCCCACCGTCTGTCGACGGTGAGGAGGGCAGACATGATCTGCTGCATGGAGAACGGCCGCATCGTCGAGTCCGGGACGCACAGCGAGCTCGTGGCGCGGCGTGGACGATATGCCGGCATGGTGCAGGCCCAGTTCCTCGAGGGCGAAGCGCAGCCTGCAGTCGCGGGAGGCTGACATCGCCTCCGGTCGCCTTCGCGGCGGGATCCTGGGCGAGGCCGCGCTGTCCCTCTACGGCGCGGCGGGGCGCGTCGCGCAGCCCGCGGCGGGCGCATTCCTTGCGTGGCGGGCGAGGCGGGGCAAGGAGGACAGCGCCCGTCGCGGCGAACGGCTGGGGGTGACCGGAGTGGCGCGGCCGCCCGGGCAACTGATCTGGGTTCATGCGGCAAGTGTCGGCGAGACAGTCGCAGCGGCGCCCTTGGTCGAGCGCCTCATCGCCTGCGGGCCCTCCGTCCTCGTGACCACCGTCACGGTGACCGCCGCCGACGTGGCTGCGAGCCGCCTCCGCTGCGCGACACATCAGTTCGCGCCGATCGACACACCCTCGACGGTCCGCGGCTTCCTCGACCACTGGCGCCCGGACCTCGCGCTCTTCGCCGAGTCGGAGCTCTGGCCGGTCATGCTGACGGCGCTTGATCGCAAGGCAGTTCCGCTGGTCGTCATCAGCGCCCGGATGTCGGAGCGGTCCTTCCGCGCGTGGAGCATGTTTCCGCCTCTCTCTCGCGCGCTCCTCGGACGGGTCGAAATGTTCCTCGCGCAGTCGCTAGGCGACGCCGAGAGGCTGCGCACGCTCGGTGCGCAGAACGTCCAGGTCTGCGGGAACCTGAAGTTCGATGTGCCGGCGCCGCCGGCGAACGACGCCGAAGTGCAGCGGCTCCGCGCCGAAATCGGGGGCCGTCCCGTGCTGGTCGCCGCAAGCACGCACCCGGGCGAAGAGCAGGCGGTCGTCGCGGCGCATGCGCACCTGGCGCAGGACGGCGCGAGACTCCTCACGGTTATCGCGCCGCGTCATCCCGTGCGCGGCGACGCCATCGCCGAGGTGGTGCGCGCGGCCGGGCTCCGCCTCGGCCGGCGGTCGCTCGGAGAGCGGATCGGGGCGGAGACCGACATTTTTCTTGCCGATACGATCGGCGAGATGGGGCTTTGGTATCGCATCGCCGACGTGGCATTTCTGGGCGGGTCGCTGGTGCCGCACGGCGGGCAGAACCCGATCGAGCCGGCAAAGCTCCTGACACCGATCCTGCATGGGCCGCATGTGGGCAACTTCCGCGACCTTTATGCGGCGCTGACCGGTGCGAACGCGGTGAAGGCGGTGCGCGACGAAACCTCGCTGGCGGAAGCGATAAAGGATGTCATGGCGAATGTGAACGAGCGCGACCGGATGGCGCGCGAGGCACACGCCTGCGTCGAGCGGTTCACCGGCGCTCTCGAACGGACCATGGAGGCGCTGCAACCTTACCTTGCCGCGCTGTGCAATCGTGACGCTGATGAAACGGCTCAGCGCGCCTGAGTTCTGGTGGCGCCGCCACTCGCTTGCTGGGATGGCGCTCGCCCCGGCCGGCATGATCTACGGCCAGATCGCCGGGCGGCGCATGGCGCGGCCTGGCGTCTCGGTCAGCATCCCGGTCCTGTGCGTCGGCAACCTCGTGGTGGGCGGAGCCGGAAAGACGCCGCTCGCGCTGGAGGTCGCCCGCACCTGCCGGAAGCTCGGCCTCGGCCCCGGTTTCCTCACCCGCGGCTATCGCGGCAGGGAGAGCGGCCCGCTTATCGTCTCGCTGGCGATCCATTCCGCGCACGATGTGGGGGACGAGGCCCTCCTTCTGGCGCAGGCCGCCCCGACCGTGGTGGCGTCCGACCGGCCGAGCGGGGCGAAGCTCCTGGCGAGCCTCGGAGTCGACCTCGTGATCATGGACGACGGTTTCCAGAATCCTTCGCTCCGCAAGGATATGGCGCTCGTCGTGGTGGACGAGCGCGGAGCGGGCAATGGGCATGTCCTGCCAGCGGGGCCGCTCAGGGCGCCGATCGCGCAGCAGATGCGGGTTGCCGACGCGCTGGTCGTGCTCGGCGAGGGCGCCGGGGGCCGGATCGTGCGGGTCGCGGCACGGGCGGGCCTGCCCGTTCTTCGTGCGAAGACCGAATCGGCGCGGCGGCGAGGGTTGCGGCGTCGCCCCTATCTCGCCTTCGCCGGCATCGGCAATCCCGCCAAGTTCTTCGAGACGCTGACCGCGGCCGGGGCCGTGGTGGAACACACGATGGGCTTTCCGGACCACCATGTCTTCACGCACGAGGAGTGCGAGGCGATCCTGGCGGAAGCAAAGAGCAGAAACCTGGTTCCGATCACCACCGAGAAGGACAGGGTGCGGCTGAGCCGTGGAAGCGACGCGGTCGAGCGGCTTGCCGCGGCGGC
The DNA here is from genome assembly GCA_964566475.1 of uncultured Propylenella sp. GTDB lineage: Bacteria > Pseudomonadota > Alphaproteobacteria > Rhizobiales > Afifellaceae > DASWJZ01. The sequence continues at coordinate 6,380 of CAZMJQ010000413.1, forward strand.
CGAGACCCTGCCCATTCATGTGGTCTTCGAAGAGCCCAAGCGCCTCAGCGTGCTGATCGAGGACGCCGTCGCCGCGCACGCCAGTGCCTACCGGCAGAAACGGCCGGTCATTGCCCGCGGCGAAGAGACAACTCGCGCTCGAGCGACGCGCTGACGTCGGCATAGGGCTCCTGGCGGTCGACGCTCCAGTAGCGAAGCTCGGAAAGCGGGATGCGCTTGCCGGTGACCGCGCAGGTCACGTAGGCGCCCGGAACGACGACCTGGAAGTCGCCGTCGAGGTATCGGAGCCGCGCTTCGCCGTCGCGGCCGGAGAGCTCGTGTCTGTTCATCGATGCCTTTTAGCGACGCATCGGGCGCTGGCCAAGCACGGCGTCCGCGTTCCTCGACGCATGACGACCGCTTGCTGAAGGGAGCCGGCGGGCTGCCTGAAGGATCAGGGGAGCGCGTCGAAGCCTTCGCCAAACCCTTCCAGCGAGATCGGCACGCCTATGCCCTCTTCCGGCGTCTGGAAGATTATGAACATTGCCTCCTCGCCGCTGCGCAGCGCCTCGATGAGCGAATCGTCCATGAGAACCTCCGAGAGGCAGCCGTTCGGCAGGCAGCGGATGAAGCCCGTCGTTCCCATGTCCGTGCCGTCGATCCTGAGGCCGAGCCCGCGCGGAAGAAGCACGCCGAGCGGGGCCAGCAGTCTGAGGATGCGCGCCTGCTGGTCGGCTGTCTTCATCACGATAACGGAGAGGCCTACGTTCTCACGGTCGGCCGCCGTTACGAATTGCATGATGAAGCACTGTTCGTTCTGGGAGCCGGGGGGCGTGTCGCAGCGCAGGTCCCAGTCGCCGTAAGAGGCCTTCACTTCGCCCTGGGCAAGGGCATGCGCAGGAGCGAGCAGCAGCACGACTGCGAGCAGGAAAAGGCGTTGCACGATCATGCTCTCCGGATGTGGTAGGTCACGCCGCGACGGAAAGGCAGCTCTTGAGGCCCGGAAGCCCTAGCAGAGCGGCCCAACGTGTCAAGAAAGGTCGGCACGCTGGAGGCCGGTCCGCGCGCAAATATGCCGCATAAACCGGGCGAGTTGCGCGTTGCGCCGGATGGCCGACTGTGATTACTCGGGCGAGTTCAGGTGGCATGCGGGCGCACGCCAGACGGAGGCTCGGGGCTGCATCCCCGGTGCTCTCGCGCCCGCGAGGCGGAGAAACGAATCCATGGCGTTTGCGGCCAGATCGATCGCGGCTTTTGCTTGGCTGGCGGGATCGCCGGGCCTTGCCTTCGCTCAGGACGGCGCTCCGGTACCTTGGCAGATGGACATGCAGACGCCGGCGACGCTGGTAATGGAGTATATCCACTGGTTCAGCTGGTACACGCTCGTCATCGTGGCGCTGATTACCGTGCTCGTCCTGGGCCTCCTCGCCTGGTGCGCTGTGAGGTACAACGAGCGTGCCAACCCTGTGCCCTTGCGGGTCACGCATAATACCACGATCGAGGTGCTCTGGACGGTCCTTCCCGTGTTCGTGCTGGTGGCGATCGCCATTCCCTCGTTCCGGCTCCTCTACGGGCAGTACGATCCTTCGAGGCTCTACGAGAACTTCGATCCCGACACGCCCTTCCTTACCGTCAAGGTGTCAGGCGTGCAGTGGGCATGGGATGTCTCCTACGCGGCCGACGAGGAGAACGCCGGGTTCGGGGTGACGGAGCCGATCTCGCTCTACCTCCTGCCCATCCCCGACGATCAGATCCAGGAGGGGCAGATTCGCAACCTGTCGGTCGACAATCCGATCGTCGTGCCGGTCGACACGTTCGTCCGCGTGCACGTCACGGCGGAGGGCGCGGCCATTCACTCGCTCGCCATGCCGGCCTTCGGGCTCAAGGAGGACGCCGTTCCGGGGCGGCTCAACCAGACCTACTTCAAGGCCGAGCGGGAAGGGACGTTCTACGGTCAGTGCTCGGAGCTCTGCGGCAAGGATCATGCCTTCATGCCGCTGGAGATACGCGTGGTGTCGGAGGATCAGTTCAGGGCCTGGGCCGCGTCCGCTCCGTCCGATCTGCAGGGCGCATACCAGGAGCTGGCACGCGCCGTTGAGAGCAAGAAGCAAGAACAGAGGCTCGCCGCCCGCTGACGGGCGGCGAAGACGTCCAGGAGCTGACGATGGCTACCGCAGCACTCCACGAAGCGCATGCCGCCCATCCGACCGGCTGGAAGCGCTACGTCTACTCGACCAACCACAAGGACATCGGAACGATGTACCTGATCTTCGCGATCATCGCGGGGGTCATCGGCGGGTCGCTCTCCATCGCCATGCGCATCGAGTTGCACGAGCCGGGCATACAGATTTTCCACGGCCTTGCGCAGATGGTCTACGGCGTGTCGGGCGGCGAGGCGCTCGACTACGGCAAGCACATGTACAATGTGTTCACCACCTCGCACGGCCTGATCATGATCTTCTTCATGGTCATGCCGGCGATGATCGGCGGCTTCGGCAACTGGTTCGTTCCGATCCAGATCGGCGCGCCGGACATGGCCTTCCCGCGGATGAACAACATCTCGTTCTGGCTGCTGCCGCCTTCGTTCATCCTGCTGCTCATGTCGATGTTCATGCCGGGCCCGCCGGGGGGCTACGGTGTCGGCGGCGGCTGGACGCTCTACGCGCCGCTCTCCACGCAAGGGATGCCCGGGCCGGCGATGGACTTCGCCATCCTGTCGATCCACCTTGCCGGCGCGTCGTCGATCCTCGGCGCCATCAACTTCATCACCACGATCTTCAACATGCGCGCGCCGGGCATGACGCTGCACAAGATGCCGCTGTTCGTGTGGTCGATCCTGGTGACCGCGTTCCTCCTCCTCTTGTCGCTTCCGGTGCTGGCCGGGGCGATCACCATGCTCCTGACCGACCGGAATTTCGGCACGACCTTCTTCGATCCGGCTGGCGGCGGCGATCCGATCCTGTTCCAGCACCTCTTCTGGTTCTTCGGGCATCCGGAGGTCTACATCCTCATCCTGCCGGGCTTCGGCATGATCAGCCACGTCGTGTCCACTTTCTCTCGGAAGCCCGTCTTCGGCTATCTGGGCATGGCCTACGCCATGGTGGCGATCGGCGTGATCGGCTTCATCGTGTGGGCGCACCACATGTTCACCACCGGCATCGGTGTCGACACGCAGGCCTACTTCACCTTCGCTACGATGGTGATCGCCGTGCCGACCGGCGTGAAGATATTCTCGTGGATCGCCACGATGTGGGGCGGCTCGATCGCGTTCCGCACCCCGATGCTCTGGGCGATCGGGTTCATCTTCCTCTTCACGATCGGCGGTGTGACGGGTATCCAACTCGCCAATGCCGGGCTCGACCGGTCCATGCACGACACCTACTTCGTGGTGGCGCACTTCCACTACGTGCTGTCGCTCGGCGCGGTCTTCGCCATCTTCGCCGGCTGGTACTACTGGTTCCCGAAGATGACCGGCTACATGTACAACAGCCTGATCGCGCGGACGCACTTCTGGCTGATGTTCATCGGCGTGAACCTGGTGTTCTTCCCGCAGCATTTCCTCGGCGTCGCCGGGATGCCGCGCCGTTACATCGACTATCCCGATGCTTTTGCGGGCTGGAACATGGTATCGTCGTGGGGCTCCTACATGTCGGCACTGGGTGCGCTGGTGTTCCTCTACGGGATATTCGAGGCATTCAGCCGCAAGCGCGTGGTGGGCGACAATCCCTGGGGCGAAGGTGCGACGACGCTCGAGTGGCAGCTTCCCTCTCCGCCGCCGTTCCACCAGTGGGAAGAGCTGCCGCACATCAGGTAGTGCTGTGTTTGGATTGCGGCTCGCCTGAGGGCCGGCCGTAACAGCGAAGAACGAAGCGATGGCACTGACCGCCAAGAGCACCGATACTGCCCAGCTTGGGGGCGTGGAATGGAGCGACGCCGATATCGGCGACTACGTCGCGCTCCTGAAGCCGCGCGTCATGTCGCTGGTGATCTTCACGGCGCTGGTCGGCATGGCGGCGTCGCCGGGCGGGTTGCACCCCGCTCTTGCCGTGATCGCGCTTGTCTCGATCGCCGTCGGGGCCGGCGCCTCGGGCGCGCTCAACATGTGGTACGACGCCGACGTCGACAGCGTGATGCGGCGCACCGCGGGGCGGCCGATACCGGCCGGCCGGATGCGGCGCTCCGACGCGCTCGGCTTCGGCATCGTGCTCGCCGCCTTCGCCGTCGCGACGCTCGGCCTGGCGTCCAACTGGCTCGCGGCGGGCCTGCTTGCCTTCACGATCTTCTTCTATGCCGTGATCTACACGATGTGGCTGAAGCGCTGGACGGCGCAGAACATCGTGATCGGCGGCGCGGCAGGCGCGTTGCCGCCGGTGATCGGATGGGCGGCCATGTCGGGCGGGGTCTCGCTGGAGCCGCTCATCTACTTCCTCGTGATCTTCATGTGGACGCCACCGCATTTCTGGGCGCTCGCGCTGTTCACCAGCGGCGACTACGAGCGCGCCGGCATCCCCATGCTGCCGAGCGTCGCCGGTGAGGCGGCGACAAGGCGGCAGATTCTGTACTACGCCGTCCTGCTCGCGCCCCTCGGTGCGGCGCCGTGGCTTCTCGGCTTCGCGGGGCCGCTCTACGGCGGGACGGCGGTGCTGCTCGGAGCGGAGCTCGTCCGCCGCGCGGCGCTTGTGCGGAGAGACGGCGACGCCGGCCGCAACCGCGCGGCAAAGGGGCTCTTCGCCTATTCGATCGTTTACCTCTTCGCCTTGTTCGCGGCGCGGCTCGTCGAAGTGTTATTCTCCGGGCTGACCGTTGGGTGAGGAGCACGATGCTCGCCGGAACCTCACTCCGGAGCAGGCGAAGCGGCGGCGCCGGCGCTCGCTGGCGCTCGCAGTCGTGCTCGCCCTGCTCGCCCTCTTGTTCTACGTCATGGCCCTGGTTCAAGGGCCGGGCGTGGTGGACCGCCCATTATGAAGCGCCCGAGCGCATGTCATGAACCGTAAGGGGAAATCGCGCTCGAACCGCGCCCTCGCCGTCGGGTTGCTTCTCGTCTCGGTGGGAATGGTCGGCGTATCGTTTGCCGCCGTGCCGCTCTATCGCATCTTCTGCCAGGTCACAGGGTACGGCGGGACGACCAACCGCGCGGACGCCGGGCCCGACCGCACGCTCGACCGGACCGTGGTGGTGCGCTTCGACGGAAACGTGTCGGGGCTGCCCTGGAAGCTCCGCCCTGAGGTCCCGCAGCTGGAGGTCAAGCTCGGCGAAACGGCGCTCGTCAGCTTCGTCGCCGAGAACACCAGCGGCACCGCCACCACCGGCACTGCGACCTTCAACGTCCAGCCGAGCACGGCCGGGTACTACTTCAACAAGATCGAGTGCTTCTGCTTTACCGAGCAGGAGCTGAAAGGGGGCGAGCGCATGGAGATGCCGGTGCAGTTCTTCGTCTCGCCCGATTTCGCCGACGAGCGCGAGCTGAGGACAACGCGCACGATAACGCTCTCCTACACGTTCTTCCCTGCCGGGAATCAGGGACAACCGGTCGCGCAGGCGAGTGGGGACGAGTCGGGTAAAAGCATGTAGAACGTCGCCGGGTCGGCGCGACCGGCCGGGCTGGGATAGGTTGGATCGCAATGGCCGAAGCGCACGCGAAGCACCACGACTATCATCTCGTCGATCCGAGCCCATGGCCGATCATCGGAGCCGTGTCGGCCTTCGTCCTGGCGCTGGCAGTGATCTTCGCCATGCACGGCCAGATCAGCTGGTGGTGGCTCACCCCCGGCGCGCTCGGCGTTCTCTACACCATGTTCGGCTGGTGGGTGGACGTCATCAAGGAGGCGCATCGCGGGGACCACACGCGCGTGGTTCAGCTGCATCTGCGCTACGGCATGATCATGTTCATCGCCTCGGAGGTGATGTTCTTCGTCGCCTGGTTCTGGGCGTTCTTCGACGCCAGCCTCTACGCCAACGAGGCGGCGCAGTTCGCCCGCGTTGAGGCGACGGGCGGGGAATGGCCGCCGGCCGGCCTCGAGGTCCTCGATCCGTGGCATTTGCCGCTCGTCAACACGCTGATCCTGCTCACCTCCGGCACCACGGTGACATGGGCGCACCATTCGCTGCTGCACAACGACCGGCAGGGGCTGAAATGGGGGCTCTTGCTGACGATCCTGCTCGGCGTGCTCTTCACCGCCGTCCAGGCCTACGAATACGCAGTCGCGCCGTTCGAGTTCAGGAACAACATCTACGGCGCCACCTTCTTCATGGCCACCGGCTTCCACGGCTTCCACGTCATCATCGGAACGATCTTCCTGATCGTATGCTACGTGCGGGCGGTTCTCGGCCATTTCACGCCCGAGCAGCATTTCGGCTTCGAGGCG